>NZ_JBFTZS010000386.1:0-4479 GCF_056406675.1 Caulobacter sp. P1_B12_2
GCCGCCCCCGCCAGACCGCCAGCATCAGCTCCTGCATCAGGTCGTGCTGGTCGGCCGGCTCGGCGAAGGCGCGGGCCACCCGGCGCAGGGCGCCCAGGTGCGGCGCCAGCCATGCCGCGAAAGCCTCGTCCTCCTGTCGCCTGCCGCCCATGGTCCACCCCGTTTTCAGAAGGTTAGACGCCGGTCACTGTCTCGTCCTTACACGCAGGTCGAAAGCTTCCCCAGCGTCGCTCTTGCCACGGTTCAAACGCTCGTTAGACTTTACCCATGTCCGACGATCTCACAGACGCCCAGGCCGCCGCCATTCCCGAGGGCTATAGCCAGCTCAACTGGTCGCGCGGCTTCGGCCGGCAGATCGGACCGCTGTACGAACAACGCGCGGGGCCGGGCGAGGCGACCCTGGGCTTCCGCGTCGAGGAGCACCACACCAACGGCCTGGGCAATTGCCACGGCGGCATGCTGATGAGCTTCGCCGACATGGCCTGGGGGCGGATAATCTCCCTGCAGAAGTCGTATTCGTGGGTCACGGTGCGATTGAACTGCGACTTCCTGTCGGGCGCGCAGTTGGGCGACTTCGTGGAAGGCCGGGGCGAGCTGATCTCCGAACAGGATCTGGTGTTCACCGTGCGCGGCCGCATCTGGGCCGGCGAACGGACGCTGATGACCGGCACCGGCGTCTTCAAGGCCTTGTCGCCCCGTGCGCCCAGGCCTGGCGAAGTCGCTTTCAAGGCGGAGGCCTGAGCCATGGCGGACGATCGTCCCGCGCCGACCTCGCTGCTCGGCCCGTTCCATGGCGAGAAGCCGCCGGCTCCGGCCTGGTTCGAGGCGGCGATCGCCGTCGCGCCCGAGCGCTCGCGCATTCCCGTCGAGGGCGCCGAGATCGAGCTGCTGACCTGGGGCGAGGTCGGCAAGCCGGGCCTGCTGTTCCTGCACGGCAACGGCGCCCACGCCGACTGGTGGAGCTTCATCGCGCCGTTCTTCGCCCATTCTTCGCTTGGGGGGGACTGGCGGGTGGCGGCGATCTCGTGGTCGGGCATGGGCGGCTCGGACTGGCGGCCGGCCTATTCGGCCGCCTCTTTCGCCGCCGAGATCTTCGCGGCGGTCGAGGCGGCCCAGCTGGAGGCCGGCGGGACCAAGCCGATCCTGGTCGGCCACTCGTTCGGCGGCTTCCCAACCCTCTATTGCGGCGTCGAGCACGCCGACCGCCTGCGCGGGATCGTCATGGTCGACAGCAGCATCCAGCCGCCGGAGAAGCGCTGGCGCGGCCCGCCGTCGCGCCCTGACGCCGCCAACCGGGTCTATGCGACGCTGGAGGAGGCGCTCAGCCGCTTCCGGCTGGCCCCGCCGCAGGGCTGCGAGAACCTCTACATCGCCGACCACATCGCCCGGGGCTCGTTGAAGCAGGTCGAGGGCGGCTGGACCTGGAAGTTCGACCCGGCCATCTGGCAGCGGTTCTCGATGCCGGACCTGGGCCAACTGCTGCCGCGCATCGCCTGCCCGGCGGCGCTGATGTGGGGCGAGCGCTCGGCCCTGATGCACGCCGAGACCCTGAACTACATGTTCGGCGAGATGCCCGACGCCGTCCTGCGCGTCGCCATTCCGGACGCCGATCACCACGTGATGGTGGACCAGCCTCTGGCCTTCGTGGCGGGGCTGCGGGGTCTGCTGGCGGGGTGGGCCTAGGTCTCAATCCTCGTCCAGCGGCCGACCGCCTCTTTCCTTCAAGTCCTTGAGCAGGGTTCGCATGGCCCAGCCCATGGCCTTGGCGATGTCCTGGCCGCCCAGGCCCCAGTGGTCACGCATCTCCAGCCAGGGCGTGGTGTGCAGCACCTGCAGCACGGCCGTGGCCAGCTTCTGATCCTCGGGCGGCAGGGCCTTGACCGCCTCCGCGGCGGCCGCCGTGTAGCTGGCCACCCGCCGGACGTTCTGCGAGCGGCGCACCGCGCGGCCCTGCGGCGTGGACCGCACCAGGGTGGCCAACGGCGCGATCTTGTCGAAGCCGGTATAGATCGGCTCCAGCGAACTCAGCATCTCGGCTTCCGAGCGCGGGAAGGTCACCTCGGGCCCGGCCAGGCCCGTGACCCGGTCCCAGGCCGACTGCATCAACGCCTCGCGGTCGGGGAAGTAGCGATAGACCGTGCGCCGCCCGACGCCGGCCCGCTCGGCGATGACGTCGTGGTTCAGGTCGGCCACCCCCTCGGCCAGCAGTTCGATCAGCGCGTCGGTGATGCGCGTGCGCACCTCGTCCTTCTTGGCGTCGCGAGCACGGGGCGGGGCGGGGGCGTCGGTCATGCTCCCTGGCTAGGATCTGGCACAAAAAATGTCAAATTCAAGTTGACACAAATTGTGCCACTTTCTAGAACGCCGCTGCAAGTCGAAGGGAAGACCGATGTTATTTCACATGTCGATCGCGGCGAAGGATCCGCGCCACGTCGCCGGCGTCATCGCCGAGTTCTGGGGCGGCGAGGCCCTGCCGTTCCCGCCGGTCAGCGACGACGGCTGGATCGTGATGGCGGGAGACGAGCGCGGCAGCGCCCTGGAGGTCTATCCGGCCGACACCGTGCTGCGTGAAGCCGACGGCGACGCCGACGCCTATGGCGAGGCCGCCGGCCGGGACGTCTTCACCCCGACCCATGGCGCCCTGGCCACCCATCTGGACAGCGGTGCGGTGCTGGCCATCGCCGCCCGCGAAGGCTGGCCGGCCAAGTATCGCAAGCGCGGCGGCATGTTCGGCGTGATCGAGCTGTGGATCGAGGGTCGGCAGATGATGGAGTTGCTGACGCCGGAGATGCAGGACGAGTACCGCTCCAGCATGACCATCGCCAACTGGCGGGCCATGCTGGCGGCCGGGCCCCCGCCGGTGGCCTGATCCGGAAGGATTGATCTGGACGGTTGTGGGGTGGGGCTGGATGACAACATCACGAGCGCCCGCTAAGCCGGTCGCATGAGCTCCACCGCCAAGCCCGCCGGCCCCGTTCTCGTCTACGCGCCCGATCGCGGGATCGGCGACCTGATGTGGCATCTGCCGACCTTCCGGGCCATCGCGGCCCAGACGCCCGAGGGGCGGGTGGTGCTGGCCGCCCGGCCGTCCAGCCGGGCCGCCGAGGTGCTGGCGGTCGAGCCGTCGATCAGCGGCGTGGTCTATGCCCGCCACTTCACCGGATCGCTGAAGGGCGTGCGGGAGGTTCTCGACTTCTGGCGCATCTGCCGCGAGGTGAAGCCCCGCACCGTGTGGATCCTGGAGAAGATCGGCCGTCCGGCCCAGGCCGCCTGGCTGGCCGGCGTGCCTGAGCGACGCGGCTTCGGCCTGGGCCACAAGAGCCAGGAGCAATGGCTGCAGGGGCCGTTCCTGTCCAAGGCCATGCGGCCCGACCATCGCCTGGACAAGCTGGCGGCCTTCGAGATCCTGCACGGGCTCAAGGTCGACAGCCGCGAGCCCGACCTGCGGCTCGACCCCAAGGCCGTGGCGGCCGTCAAGGCGCGGTTCGGGGCCCAAGGCGAGGGGCGGCCCGGGCCCTGGCTGGTGATGGGCGTCGGGGCCAGCGAGCCGGCGCGCACCTGGCCCGCCGAGCGGTTCGCCGCCGTCTCCACGGCCTTGGCGGACCTGTTCCCGACCGTCTTCTGGCTGGGCGGCCCCAGCGACGCCTCGCGCGCCAAGCCCGCGATCGACGCCCAGCCCCTGACCGGCCGCGACGTCCTGGCTTGCGACCTGCCGCTGGACCAGGCCGCCGCCCTGATCGCCCTGTCGGCCGGGTTCCTGGGCAACGACTCGGGGCCGCTGAACGTCGCCGCCTCGGTCGGCCGCCCTGCGGTCGGCCTGATGGGCACCAGCCCCGTGCCGGCCTATTCGCGCTGGCTCTCGCGCCTCGACGGCGGGGAAGGGCGAATCGCCGACATTTCGGTCGATCAGGCCGCCCGGGCTGTTCGAACGCGGTTCACCGACGAGGCCTGGGCCAACCGCGACATCCCGGCGGCTTGAGCCCGCGCCCCGCACGTTGTAAGCGGCGGGGCGTTTTTTAATTCGACCTAGGAAACTGACATGGCCGGCGACTACAACCGCGGTGAGATGGACATCCACGAACAGTCCGCGACCTTCGACGCCTTTGGCAAGATGACCAAGTGGGGTTCGCTGGCCATCGCCGTCCTGCTGCTGACCATCACCCTGTGGTTCTGCACTACGGCCGGCTTCATCGGCGGCGTGATTCCCGGCGTCGTGCTGGCCGTGGTCGGCGTGGTGTTCCTGCGCGAAAAGCCCGCCTCCGCCCACTGACACCGGTGGACATCGGCATTTTTTTGCCGATGACGCGAGCGTAAGGCTCGACATCGGGCAAGAACATCCCCTAGAGAGACGCGCAAGCTTGTCTAAGCAAATTGCGCTCTTGGGAGGGGTATGCCGATGGCCGTTATCGCCGTCACGAAAGAGACCCGCGGTGGTGAAACCCGGGTCGCGGCCACGCCCGAGACCGTGAAGAAGCTGGC
>NZ_JBFTZS010000387.1:0-4466 GCF_056406675.1 Caulobacter sp. P1_B12_2
GCCGATGCCGATGCAGGCCCAGCGGTGGTCGCGGAACACGCAGTCGGTGATCCGAACGTCCTCGGTGGGGCGGGCGATTACGGCGTCCTCCATGCCCCGGCCGGACTTCAGCGAGATGCAGTCGTCGACCGTGTCGAAGTCGCAGCGATCGATCACCACCCGCCGGCACGAGTCGACGTCGATGCCGTCGGCCCCGCCCTTGACGGTGACGCCCCGGAACAGCACGTCGTCGCAATAGACCGGATGGATCGACCACATTTCGTTCTGCTCGGTGAAGACGTCGGTGACGCTGAGGCCCTGGACGTCGACGAACTCCAGCAGYGCCGGATGGCGCAGGCCGCTGGCCTTGTCGACGCGGCCGGGGATCGCCTTGGAGCCCAGGATCTGGCCCTTGCCGGCGATGGCGACGTCGCGCGCGCCTTGGGCCCAGATCAGCCCCACATAGCCCGGCGTCCAGCGGCCCTCCCAGCGCACCTGCACCACCGGATAGTCGACCAGGTCGGGCGAGCCATGCAGCGTCGCGCCTTCGTCCAGCAGCAGGGTGGTGTTGGAGCCCATGCGCAGCGCGCCGGTCAGGTAGACGCCGGCCGCCACCGCGACCTGGCCGCCGCCCAGCACGGCGCAGCGGTCCAGCGCCGTCTGCAGGGCGACCGTGTCCTTGGTCACGCCGTCGCCCAGGGCGCCGAAGTCGCGAGGGTCGAGGCGGAGATCGGGCTTGGCCGCTTTCACCGCCTTTGCGGTCGGCGGGGATGCGGCCGCGGGGGTCGCCAGGACCGCGACGCCCAGGCCGGTGGCCGACAGCACGGCGCGCCGGCTGGGGGAGGGGGCGCCGTGGGCGAGCGTGGTCTTCTTCATGGGCGTCCTCCCCGGACGGTTGCGGCAACCGGCTGACACCGGTGTCTTTGTCGGGAGTGTTGGTCGCTCAGCTCCCGCTGTAAATGCGCCCAGAGAAAAATGGGGCGCCGCCGGGAGCAGGGTGGAGGCGGTCAAGGCACCACATTTCCGTCACGGAATCAGGAATCGATCACGGATCGCGCTCCGCAAGCGCGTTAGGGGTATCCTACCCAGCGAATCGTATGGGCTGGTGGCCCGCTAGGCTGAAGAAGGATTTCGGTCGACCATGACCGAGACGTCCATGAAAGATCTCCCCGGCGAGGGCAAGCGTCGCCCCGACCTCCTGATCTGGGGCGCGGCCATATTCCTCGTCCTGGCCGCGGCGTTCGCCGCCGCGCCCGCCTTGCAGGCCGGTCCGGCCACGTTGGCGGGTCTGCTGCTGCTGGGCGGCGTCGCCGGCGTGGCGATCCTGGGCCTGGTGGCCATCCGCGCCTCGACCGCGGTCAGCGATCCCGAACCCGAGGGCGCGGAAGCCTTCGTCGAAGCCCTGTCCGAACCCGCCGCCCTGACCGCGGCCGACGGCCGCCTGCTGGCCGCCAACGCCGCCTGGGTCGAGGCCGTGGGCGACGCCCGCCGCCTGCCCAAGGGCGCGGCCGGCGCCGGCCTGTTCGCCGCCCTGGCCAAGGCCCGGGACGGCCAGCACGCCGAGGGCTCGCTGATCGTCGCCGGCCAGGAGCGTCGCGCCGAAGCCGCCCGCCTGCGCGGCGGCCGCCTGCTGGTCCGCCTGCCGGTGGTGGTCGAGAAGGAAGTCGTTGTCGCCGCCGCCGCCGCGCCGGCCCCCACCGTCGCCCAGACCGCCCCGGCGCCCCGCACCCTGGACGCCTTCTCCGGCGCCTCGCCGTTCGGCGCGGCCCTGCTGGACGGGCTGGATCCGTTCAATTCCCGCATTCTCGAGGCCAACCCGGCCCTGGCGGCCATGACCGGCGCGGTCCCGCCCGGCACCATATTCGGCGCCCTGATCGACCCGCCGTCGCGCGCCGAGGCCGACACCCGTCTGGCCGAGGGCAAGAGCGGCCCGTTCGAGGTGCGCCTGGCCCGCGATCCGACCCGGATCGCCCACCTCTATCTCTACCGCGCCGACGGTCGGCTGGTGGCCTATCTGATCGACGTGTCCGAGCAGAAGCAGATGGAGCTGCAACTCGCCCAGGCCCAGAAGATGCAGGCCATCGGCCAGCTGGCCGGCGGCGTCGCGCATGACTTCAACAACCTGCTGACCGCCATCCAGCTGCGCCTGGACGAACTGCTGCACCGCCACCCGGTGGGCGACCCCTCGTACGAAGGCCTCAACGAGATCCGCCAGACGGGCGTCCGCGCCGCCGACCTGGTCCGCAAGCTGCTGGCCTTCAGCCGCAAGCAGACCGTGCAGCGCGAAGTGCTGGAGCTGGGCGAGCTGATCAGCGAGTTCGAGGTCCTGCTGCGCCGCCTGCTGCGCGAAGACGTCAAGCTGATCACCGACTACGGCCGCGACCTGCCGCTCGTGCGGGCCGACAAGAGCCAGCTCGAGACCGCCGTCATGAACCTGGCCGTCAACGCCCGCGACGCGGTGCGGGCGGCCAAGGGCGGCGGCGTCGTGCGCATCCGCACGGCTCGCCTGACCCAGGACGAGGCCCAGTCGCTCGGCTTCCCCGGCGCGGAGGGCGACCAGGCGTTCATCGAGGTCAGCGACGACGGCCCCGGCATCCCGCCCGAGGTCATGGGCAAGATCTTCGACCCGTTCTTCACCACCAAGCCGGTGGGCGAGGGCACGGGGCTGGGCCTGGCCACGGTCTACGGCATCGTCAAGCAGTCCGACGGCTGGATCCACGTTCACAGCCGTCCGGGCGAGGGCGCGGCCTTCCGCATCTTCCTGCCGGTCTACGAGCCGACCCCGGCCCAGCAGGCCGCCGCCGCGGCTGCGGTCGWGGTCGCCGAGACGGCCAAGCCGCGCCCGCCTCGCGACCTGTCGGGCGCCGGCCGCATCCTGTTCGTCGAGGACGAGGACGCCGTGCGCGGCGTCGCCGCCCGCCTGCTGCGCGCCCGAGGCTACGAGGTGCTGGAGGCCTGCGACGGCGAGGAGGCCCTGCTGATCGCCGAGGAGCACGCCGGCACCATCGACCTGCTGATCAGCGACGTGATCATGCCCGGCATCGACGGACCGACCCTGCTGAAGAAGGCCCGCGCCTATCTGGGCAACGCCCCGGTGATGTTCATCAGCGGCTATGCCGAGGCCGAGTTCAGCGACCTGCTGGAAGGCGAGACCGGCGTGACCTTCCTGCCCAAGCCGATCGACATCAAGACCCTGGCCGAGCGCGTGAAGCAGCAACTGCAGGCGGCCTAGGGCGCCTGCTCTCAGGCGCGAAGTCGGCCGCCGCTCCCGACCCTAGTCGGACATTCGAGACCCCTCTCTCTCTCTCAAAGAGAGAGGGGTTTCGCGCGCACCGCCTGGATCAGCGGGTCGCCCACCACCCTTGGCCGACCTTCCGGACATCCGCATTTTGGCGGGGGGCTGGGTCCGCCTGCGGCGCCGGCGCTAATTCCCGGACGCGACCCGTTCCGGATGTTGAGCGCCGCCCTCACCGGTTTCAATTCACAAAGGAGACGAGTCTAGGGGCTCACCCCCTCGTGCGAACGCTCCATGGCGCGCTTGTAGGCGTCGCGGCCGGTGGTGCGGGCGAGGTAGGCCTGTTCGGCGTCGCCGAGGGTGACGCCGCAGTTCCGTTGGCCCAGGTTCAGAGCGTAGGTCACCGAGATGTCGGCGGCGGTGAAAGCCTCGCCGGCGAGGTAGGGCGAGCTGGCAAGCCGTTGGCTGACCAGCTTCAGCCGCTTTTGGAACGACTTCAGGCACCAGGTCGCGCCCCAGTTCGCCCGCTCGGCTTCGGGCGCGATGAAGCGGCTGACGACGACGGGCATCATCAGGGTCGCGAGGCCGGCTTCGCCCAGGTGCAGAAACTGCTGGTAGGCGGGGAAGGTGGGATCCTGCGGCGCGGGCGCCAGCGGCGTCGGCCCGTAGCGGGCCATCAGGTACTCCATGATCGCGATCGACTCGACCATGACGACGTCGCCGTCCTGGATCGCCGGTATGTAGTCAGCGGGATTAAGCGCCAGGAACTCGGGGTCCTGCTCGGCGGCCAGCATGTCCACCTGCCGCACGCGGTAAGGAAGGCCCATCTCCTCCAGCACCCAGACCACCCGGATCGATCGCGAGGTCTGTCCGCCCCAAACGGTGATCATGCGCTGGCCCTTTCCAGGTGTTGCCGAGGACCGACCTTAGCGGACTTCAGAGCATCTTGGCGCCCCAGTCATACGCGAAGCTTATGCTTCAGCGAGGTCTGCTTTCCACCCTCCCCACGAGGGAGAGGGAATACCTATGCTTAGGGGGTAGATGGTAAAGATGAGAAATTTCAATGCTCTAAACTTTCTCGACCCAAATCTGTCCCCACCCTCCAAACCKCCCGTATCCTTGACTCACCTCGACGCAGGGAAAGGGCGCATGGCCAGCGACCGATGCGGCGGCGGGGGGCGATCGAGCGGAGAGCGCTCATCGACGTCGGGCTCGCGTGCGTAGGAGTTGGACGACCTCGTGGTTCTTGGCC
>NZ_JBFTZS010000388.1:0-4441 GCF_056406675.1 Caulobacter sp. P1_B12_2
GGCCCGGGGCGTCGCCGACACGACCATGGCCGCCGCCTTGGCCGCCTCCAACGGTCCTGCGAAGACAGCCCACAGCTGTCGTCCCGCCCAGGTCGGCGGCGCCAGGGTCAGGCCGGACAGGGCCGCCAAACCCGGCAGACGGTCGGGCGCGAAGGTCGCATCGTCCTCTTCGGCGAAGTCGATCAGCAGGATCGCCGCCAGGCGAACCGGGACGGGGTCGGTCGGCGGCTCGGCGGGCGGATCGGGCGGCGGGGGGGCGTCCAGGCCGTACTGGCGACGACCGCTGGCGGCCCACAGGGCCCGGCCCCAGCCGCTGGCGCTGTCCGGCGAGGCGTCGGCGTCGGCCACCACCAGCTGCAGGGCCTCGGTCGCCAGGGTCTCGCCGCGCAGCGCGGCCAGGCCCATGGCCATGGCGCCGGCCAGCCGCACCGCCAGGTCGGGCGCCAGGTCGGCCAGGTCGGGCGCGGCGCAGGCCACCCGCACGCTGTCGGCCTGGTCGAGCAGGGCGTCGAACCGCGCCGCCCAGTCGCCGCCGGCCGGCGCCACGGACAGCGCCCGGAACCGCTCCGGCGGGAAAGGCAGCACCACGTGAAGTTCAGCCCCCCGCGCCACCAGGGCCTCGGCGACGACGATGTCGGCCCCGGCCGCCAGGGCCCCGAAGCCCGCTCCCACCCGCTCGGCCTCCAGCCACGCGGCGACCGCCTTGGCGATCGCCGGACCGGCCTCGCCCAGGTCCATGCGGCCGACGAAATGCAGGCTGGGCGGCGGACGCAGCGGCTCCAGCCAGGCGGCGTCCTCGCCCAGGGCCTCCAGGATCAGCTTCAGTTGCCGATAGGTCGGGGCGTGATCCTCCCAGGCGCGGGGCGCGACCGCCACCGCCTGGGCCAGGGCCTCGCGGGCGTCCGGAACGCGGCCCAGCAGCAGCAAGGCTTCCGCGCGGGTGGCCGCCCGCCAATAGGGCGTCTCGGCCTCTTCGGGATCGTCGTCCAKGCTGCGCAGCACCTGGGCGGCGCGGTGGGCGGCGGCGGCCCGGTCATCGCCCAGCAGGGCCAGGGTCGCGGCGTTGATCAGCGGATAGGTCTTGCCGCTGATCGCCCCGGCCCGGCCATAGGCCTGGGCGGCCCGGGCGTAGAGCGCGCTACGGGCCTCGCCCGTTTCCGCCTGGGCCAGGTCCTTGAGCAGCCGGCCGCGCACGGCCAGCACCGCTGGATCGTCGTCGACGGCCTCCAGCCCGGCCTCGACGAACAGCCGCCAGGCCCGTTCGGTCGCTCCGGCCCGGGCCAGGGCGACCAGCTCCAGCAGAGTCGGCGCCGCCACGCTCACACGCCCTCAGCCGTCATTCTGGACCTTGGGGTCGTAGATGACCGGCATCTGGAGCGTGGAATCATTGGGGTCAGTGAAAACCATGCAGAGATTGAAGGGCAGGAAACCCTCCGTTTTGTTCCAGACGATCAGGAACTTGATCTCCTTCTCGGACACCCAGACGTAATTCCCGAGGATAGCCCGAGCCGCGAGGCTGCCCGCCGTGACCGGCAGTAGCGCGTTTCCACCTTTGTGATCGACGAAGCGCGCATTCAGCGTGTTGTCGATCCGCACCCTGACTTCAATCGCCGAACCCTCCTTGCGTTTAGGATGGTTGCGACAATCGATGTCCAGGACCGTGCCTGGGAAATTTGAATCCTGGTGCTCGTGCGCGAGGTTCTCGTCGCTGAATTTCCTGCGGATATTGGACGGGTCGAGGTCGATCAGATCGATGATCAGCTCACCTACGACCAGCGGGTTGGTGGTCAAATCCGGCAGCGGAAAAAAATCGCCTGTGATGAAAGCGTCTACAGTAGCCATCTCGTCGTCCTCCTAGCGCTCAAGGCCGGACAATTCCGCCCTGAAATCGACCCCCCAGCGGGACGATCGACGTACCGACCTCAGGCGCGTGTCCTCGCGTCGCAGGTAGTCCTCGGCTGGGTTCGCCGCGCCGCGCGCCGAGGCCAGGCGGGCGGCGCTCACCGCGCACAGATCACGCACCTCCAGGTCGGCCTGGGCCGGCGAGACCGCGCAGGCCTCGACATAGGGGGCGGCCCGGGCGGGCGAGCCGCCGGACAGCAGAGTGGCCTTGGCCAGGAACAGACCGACCGCCAGGGTCTGCTTGGCGCGCCAGGCGTCGTCGGGATCGGCGGCGGCCAGGGCCTTGGCCTCGGCATAGGTGACGCCCAGTCGGTCGCGGGCGGCCGCGGCCCGGCCGGCGTCCAGGTCGATCTGGGCCAGGCCCAGGGCGTTGCCCAGGTGGTCGCGGGCATAGACGCTGTTCTTCGGATCGGCGGCGCGCAGGTCGGCGATCAGGCGGGCCTCCTCCAAACGGCTGGCGCGGGCGGCGTCGAGCCGGCCCTGGCCCCGCTGGCTGTCGGCCAGCCAGCCGTAGGCGTCGGCCAGTTCGCGGCGGATGTCGGTGTCGTCGGGACGGGCGCGGGCGGCGGCCTTGAACTGTTSCAACGCGCCGGCGAAGCGCGCCTGGGCCCCCGCCGCGTCGCCCCGGTCGCGCAGGGCCATCATGCCCAGATTGCTCTCGGCGTAGCCGGCCTCCATCCGCCAGTCGGGATTGGCCGGGTCGATGGCCAGCAGCCGGACGGCCAGGGCGGCGTAGCGCTCGAAGCCGGCCTCGGCGGCCGAGAACCGGTTCTGGCGCCAGTCGATGAAGGCGACCCAATATTCGCTCTGAGCGTGGGCGAAGATCCGCTCGGGATCCTTGGGTGCGGCCTCCAGCAGGGTCTGGGTGGTGCGTCGCGCCTCCTGAAACAGCTTCAGGGCCGCGGTCATGTCGCCCCGTGCCTCGTCGTCCTCGCCCATGGCATGAAGCAGGCGGGCGCGGCGCTCCAGGGACTCGGGCGGCAGGTGGGCCAGGTCCTGGTCGGCATAGTAGCGCAGGGCGCGGACGTTGACGGTCGACAGCACGTCCAACCGCCCCACTCCCTTCAGCTTGTCGCGCAGATCGGTCAGCATGAATTCCACCAGGGCTTCGGCTTCGGCGCGTTGCCTTTGAGCCTCGGCGCGCGAGGCCAGCGCGAAGATCGTCAAGGCGGCCATGGCTAGCATGGCCGCCAGGGCCGCCGCCGTGACCGCCGTCACGGTCAGCCGACGACGCTGGGCGTCGCGCTGCACCAGCTCGTCCAGCCCGACCCCGACCACGCCGGCCACCAGTTTCAACAAGCCCAGGCGCGGCCCGTCGCCATGGGCGCGGAAGTCGGCCGCCAGGGGCTCGATCGCCGCCCCCTGCGCGCCCAGCATCTTCAGGCAGGCGGGAATGGCCTCGGCCGGCTCGTCCTTCGCCAGGGCCGCCAGGATCGGCCGGTCCGGGTGCAGGGCGCGAAACAGGGCGACCTCGCGCTCGACCCAGACCGAGCCGGCCGAGGCCCGCGAGCAGACCACGATCAGGGCGCTGGAGGCGGCCAGGGCGGCCCGGACCTCGGCGGTCAGGTCGCCGGCCGCCGACAGTTCCTCGCGGTCGCGGAAGATCGGCGCCACGCGCCTCGGCACCTCGCCGTGCGCCGTCACACGGCCCACCAGCCGGCGCGGCAACCGATAGGCCTCCAGCCGGCGATGCAGCCGCCGCCCGAACACCGCGTCCTTGTGGCTATAGCTGATGAAGGCGCGATACCGCGCCGTCGCCCCGTCTTCCGTCATCGCCGCACCCCCGAACGATGTTCGGCGAGCACCGTGACAGAGCTTGGCAGGCCGCACAACGTGGTCGTGTAAGTAGCAAAGACTCGCCAGGACGCTGCGGTCTCCAGGCGGACGGCGGGGTCGTGGCTAGGCCGATGCACGACGCAAAAAGGCAGCGCCCTTTCGGGAGCTGCCTTTGCCGTGGCGAGCCGGCGCGCTGGGCGCCGGCTCGGTTTTCGTGACCTAGAACCGCCAGGAACCCCCGGCGCGGATGGCCTGGGCCTCGTAGCGGCCGCCGTAAGCGGCGTCGTAGGTGACGCCGAAGCGGGCGCGGTCGCCGGAGAACAGGTCGGTCCCCAACTGCAGGGCCACGCCGCCGGCCGAGGCCTTGGCGCCGGTCACCACGAAGCGGTTCACGCCGCCGACGAAGGCGTTGGAGGTCTCGCCGGCCAGGTCGCCGGTAGTCATGCGCCAGGCGATCGAAGCGTGCGGACGCAGCACCCCGCCGGCGCCGAAGCCGGTCTCGGTCTTCAGCTTGAGGCCCAGGTCGATCACGCCCAGCTCGCGCTTGACGCCCTGGATGTCCAGGCGCGAGAAGCCCCCGGTCTCGACCGCGTCGTCGTTCTTGACGGTCAGCCAGGCGCCCGAGACGAACGGTTCGATCACCGCCGCGCCATAGGTCACCGGGGCCGAAACCTCGCCGAACAGCTGGGCGGTCTTGGCGTCGTACTTGCCCTTCACCCGATCCTGGGCGCCGGGGAATGAAACGACCCGCACGGTGTCGACC
>NZ_JBFTZS010000389.1:0-4440 GCF_056406675.1 Caulobacter sp. P1_B12_2
CGCCTGGATAATCCCGCCGTCGAGAGCGGAGCGTTGAGGTTCACCGTCGTCGAAACCCTGATCGGTGAGCCGGTTCGCCAGATCGAGGTGGGCCCGAAGGCTGGAGTCCGCGTCCTCCTCAACACCGCCTACCGGGCCACCAGGCCGAAGGCCGCGTGCCAGCAAAGCTTCGTGACGGATATCGGCGACGCCAAGATCTACTATTCGCCCAGCATCGTGTCGCTGGATCCGCGCCGCCAGTACGTCCTGGCCTTGAAGCCCGCCTCCAGTTCGAAGACGGGTGTCTGGGCTACCGCCTTCGCGCTGATCGACAATCCGGCTCAGGTGCGGCGCAGTCTGCGGMAAGTCGTCAGGGCTCGCCGAGACGCCGGCGCCGCCAAATAGATCGGGGACCTAAGCCGCGGGCCTGCGCCGCAGCCGCGCCAGCCGCCGCAGCCGCCGCCAGAACCGGGTCTTTTCCGGTTCGGGATAGGGCTGCAGGTTCTTGTAGAACTCCTCGGCGCAGGCGCGCCACGAGAAGCCCTCGGCGAACTTGCGCACCCCCACGTGGTCGATGTCGAGGCACGCCAGGCAGGCCTCGCGCAGGCCGTCGGTCTGGCCGGGGGCCAGGACGCCGGCGTTCGAGCCGGGGATGATGTCGATCGGGCCCGGCGCCGAGAACGCCGCCACCGGCACGCCGGCGGCCATGGCCTCCAGGATCACCAGGCCGAAGGTGTCGGTCAGGGACGGGAAGCAGAAGACGTCGGCGCAGGCGAAATAGCGGGCCAGATCCTCGCCGAACTTGGCGCCGGCGAACACCACGTCGGGGTACTTCTCGGCCAGCTCCTCGCGTTGCGGACCGTCGCCGACGATGACCTTGGTGCCGGGCAGGTCCAGGCTGGCGAAGGCCTCGATGTTCTTCTCGACGGCCACGCGGCCGACATTGAGGAAGATCGGCCGGGGCAGGCCCTCGAACACGTCCGGCTCGCCCTCGACGCGGGGCTTGAACACGTCGGTGTCGACGCCGCGCGTCCAGGGCGAGATGTTGCGGAAGCCGTGGCGGATCAGCTCGTCGCGCATGGTGGGCGTGGCCACCATCAGCCGGCCCGAAGGCTTGTGGAACCAGCGCATGTAGGTGTAGCCGGCCGACAGCGGCAGCGGCAGGCGCGCCGACACGTACTCCGGAAAACGCGTGTGGTAGCTGGTCGTGAACGGCAGCTTCCATTCCAGGCAGATGCGGCGGGCGGCCAGGCCGATCGGGCCCTCGGTGGCGATGTGGATCGCCTCGGGCTCGAACGACTTGAAGCGCTCCATCACCGGCTCGTAGGCGCCGATGGCCAGCTTGATCTCCGGATAGGTCGGAAGCGGGAAGGTGGGGAACTGGTCGGGGCTGACGACATCGACCTCATGGCCCATGGCTTTCAGCTCGGCCATCACCTTGGTGAGGGTCCGAACCACGCCGTTGACCTGCGGTTCCCAAGCATCTGTGGCGAGTAGTATCCGCATCAGGCGGCGGCAGGCTCCGCAATGGGGGGCTCAAGGATGAGCGCCCGTGCCCGATCGATCACCGACCAGGACCTAAGCTTGGACCATTCCAGGATTTCGAGCCGTCCGTCCATATGTTCCACGAGCGCGGTGCAGCTTTCCACCCAATCGCCGTCGTTCACATAGAGCACGCCGTCGATCTCGCGCATCTCGGCCTTGTGGATGTGGCCGCAGATCACGCCGTCGACGCCGCGCCGACGGGCTTYGTCGGCGACCGCGGCCTCGAAATTCTCGATGAATTGCAGCGCGTTCTTCACCTTGACCTTCAAGAAGGCGGAAAGACTCCAGTAGCCGAACCCCAGTTTCCGACGTGCGCGGTTGAGCAAGGTGTTCAGCATCAGGATGGTTCTGTACGACCAGTCGCCCAGGAAGGCCAGCCACTTGGCGTGCTGCACCACCCCGTCGAACTCGTCGCCGTGCACCACCAGGTAGCGCTTGCCGTCGGCCGCCTCGTGGATCACGTCGCGGACCACGACCACCCCGCCGAAGTGGACGCCGCAGAAGTCGCGGACCCGGTCGTCGTGGTTGCCGGGGATATAGATCACCTCGACGCCCTTGCGGGCCAGGCGCAGGATCTTCTGCACCACGTCGTTGTGGCTCTGGGGCCAGTACCAGCCGCTGCGCAGCTTCCAGCCGTCGATGATGTCGCCCACCAGGTAGAGCTTGTCGCACTCCACATGGCGGATGAAGTCCAGCAGCAGCTCGGCCTGGCAACCGCGCGTGCCCAGGTGCACGTCGCTGATGAAGATCGAGCGGTAGCGGTGGATCTCGATGTCGGTTTCGGTGACCATGGCTTGCCCCTCCGGCGGTTCTGGTCGGCGTTCGAAAGCCGATCCCCCCGGACCGGCCCCGGCCCCAAGATCTCGACAGGGGCGCATGAGCCGGCGATTAAGCTGATTGCATGTCGCTTTCGTGAAACGTCGATCCGCCCACGGCGCGACGCTGCGCCGCACAAGCGCCCGAAATTTCACCATTGGATAAATCTTGTTGGACAAGGCAAAGCTTTGCTGGCGCTGTGCTGTTGCAGCGCAACATCGCATTCATTAGATCAGGGTCATGGACGCCGCTCGCCTCGCCAAGGATACGCCCAAGTCGCTGAAGACCCGGGCGCGGATTCTCGACCAGGCGATGCGGTTGATCGCCGAGATCGGCTATCCCGCCGCGACCAATCCGGTGATCGCCGACGCCGCCGGCCTGACGCGCGGCGCGATGCTCTATCACTTCCCCACCCGCGAGGCCCTGGTCGAGGCGGCCGTGGCCCACGTCCAGGCCGAGCGCTCGGCCCTGTTCCGCGCCGCCGCCGACACCCTGCCGCCGGGCGCCGACGTCACCGAGCACGCGATCGACAGCTACTGGGACCTGCTGCACACCGTGCCGTTCCTGGCCTTCGCCGAGCTGGAGGTCGCGGGCCGCACCGACCCGGCCGTCCAGGCCCTGCTGGCTCCGGCCCAGGCCGAGTTCGACCGCGCCCAGGCCGGCGACCACTTCCTGAAGATCCTCCACGCCGGCGCGGGCCCTCGCTTCCAGGCCAGCCGGGACCTGGCGCGGTTCATGCTGGAAGGCCTGGCGCGGACGACCCTGACCTATGACGGCGACGGGCGGCGCGAACGGCTGCTGATGCTGATCAAGCGGGCCACGCACATGCTGAACCGCAAGGGCGATGTGCAGGATCTTTGGCCGGATTAGGCGGGGGCGAAAGTCTGCCCTTCGCATCCATTCGGTGCGCCCGATTTCAGGCCGCGAGGAGACTTGTGACCCCGATTTAACTTGTGGTTTGCAGAGATCGCCCCAAGGACGCTCCACGAGTAGGGGTGACTGACATGAAGCTGAAATCGATTGCGGCGGCCTTGGCGCTCGCAAGCCTGTGCGCGACGTCCGCCCACGCCGAGACCGTTGCGCCGCTCACGTTCTCTGACCGCCTGGCGCAGGCAGGATCGCCGCTGACAGTCCGGCCGGAGGGCTTCTCGGGTCCGGGAGCCGCGATATTGTCGGAGGCTATAGACGCCAGCCGGYACGTCCTCATCGGCGAGAGCCATTTTTCCCGCGAGATCCCCACCTTCACCACGAATATCTGTCGAGTGATGGCGCCCGGCGGCTTGACGGCCATGGTCGTCGAGATCGGGCCGGAGGCCGCCGGAGCGGTCAATGCACGGCTGAGAGCGCCGGACCGGGAGCAGCGGATTTCTGACTTCATGCGCGCCCATCCCGACGCCATGGCCTTCCTCAACGGCCGCGACGAGGGTCAGACGGCGGCCGATTGCGCGGGCGCCGCCGGGCCGGACTTCAAGCTGTGGGGGCTGGACCAGGAGTTCCTCGGCGCGAGCGGCTATCTGCTCGAACAGATGCTGGCGGCCGATCCAGGACCGCTCGCCCGCGCCCAGATCGAAGCGCTGGCCGAGCAGGAGCGGACGGCGACTCAGGCCGCGCTCAAATCCGGGTCACCCATGGACCTGTTCCTGCTCAAGGCCACCGATGCGACGCTGGATCAGGCAGGGACAGCCATCGACCAGGACGGCGGCGACCGGGCCAAGGCGCTGTTCGCCGCCTTGCGCGAAACACGCGCCATCTATCAGGGCTCGCAGTCCCGCAGCGGCGATTCGAACGGGCGCAGGGCGCGGCTGATGAAGCGGACGCTGGTGACGCATTTCGCCGAGGCGCCGCGGGCGCGCCTCCTGATGAAGTTCGGCGCCTACCATGTCTACAAGGGCTACAATCCGCTCGGCCAGCGCGACCTGGGCAATTTCGTCGCTGAACATGCCGACGGAGAGGGCGTGAAGTCCCTCCACATCATCGTCACCGGCGCGAGAGGCGCGCTAGGCGGATACAACGGGGTCGGCCGCCAGGTGGCCGTGCAAAAGTTCGATGCGACCACGGGCAAGGACGCCGACTGGTCCAAGGACGTGATGCTGGCCCGCC
>NZ_JBFTZS010000390.1:0-4429 GCF_056406675.1 Caulobacter sp. P1_B12_2
ACCTACCAAGTGGAGGTGCTGCCGACCGGCGAGCACGACCTGATCGTCGTGGGCGGCGCCACCACCATCCAGACCGGCGCCAAGGTGGCCGTGCTGGCCGGCGGTCCGGCCTCGCAGTACGCCCGGCTGACCCAGTACGGCATCCTGACCTCGGCGGGCGGCATCACGGGCCGGTTCTCCAGCCTCACCAGCGATATGGCCTTCCTGACACCCAGTCTGACCTACACGGCCAATGCCGTGCGCCTGAACCTGCTGCGCAACGACATCCGCTTCGCCAGCTTCGCCACGACCCCGAACCAGGCCCACGTGGCCGCTGCCGCCGAAGCCCTGGGCCTGGGAGCGCCGGTCTACGACGCTCTGGTCACTCAGAACGCGGCGGGTTCGGTCCAGGCCTACGACGCCCTGGACGGCCAGATCTACGCCGACGCCTCCACCGTCCTCGCGGGYGAGGCGGGACACCTGCGCGAGGCGATCCAGGCGCGCAGCTCGGCCCCGGAGGAAGTCGTCGGCGGCTGGGGCGACGTCCTGGCGGGCTGGAGCCATGTAGACGCCGGCGCGGGCGCGGCCGGCCTGAAGGTCAGCGGCTCGGGCCTGGTGGTCGGCGGCGACAAGGTGCTGGGCGAGACCCGCCTGGGCCTGGCCGCCGCCTATGGCGAAGGCCAAGCCAGGGTCTCGGCGCGGAGCAGCCGCGCCGAGAGCACCGGCGGTCAGGTGGCGGCCTATGCCGCCACCGTCTTCGGACCTCTGCGCGCCAATCTGGGCGTGGCCTATGCCTGGTCGTCGGTCGACGCCGAGCGGGTGGTGTCGTTCCCAGGCGCCCAGGACCGGCTCAAGGGCAAGTACGACGCCACGGTCGGGCAGGTCTTCGGCCAGGTGTCAGCGTCGGTGCCGTTGGGCGCGACCTTGGTCGAGCCGTTCGTGGCCGCCAGCTACCTGCAGGTGAAGAGCGACGACTTCAGCGAAACCGGCGGCGTCACGGCCCTGAAGGTGGACGGCGTGGCGCGCGAGCTGGGCGTCATCGACGTCGGGGTCAAGGTGAAGGGCGAGCTGGGCCTCGGCTCCGCCGTGGTCCTGCGACCGCGCGTCGCCATCGCCTGGCGCATGACCACGGGCGATCTGGCGGGTGAAAGCTCCAACGCCTTCGCGGGCGGGACGACCCGCTTCGTGGTCAGCGGCGCCAAGTACGACGCCGGCGCCCTGGCCGTTCAGCTGGGCGTCGACTTGGTGTCGGGCGATCGCGCCTGGTTCGGGGTCGCCTACGAAGGGACCTACGGCGACCGCTACGAAGCCCAGGCCGTTCGCGCTGGCGGCGCCTGGCGCTTCTAGGGGCGCGCTCTGGGGGGAGCGCTTCCCAAGGGGACGGTCGAGGGCGCCTGGCGCGTCCTCGACCGGTCTTCGCTCAAGACCCGTCCGACCTGGCTCATCAGCCTATCCGGGCTGCGTGTTGAGCAAGCCCTCGACCACATCGCGCGGCCGGCTCAACGCCAGCAGGCGTCCTCCGTCCTCCACCAGCTGAAACTGCGCGTCGACAAGGATGGCGCGCCAATAGGCGATGACCTCTTGCGGCTCGTGCAGCGTGTCGTGAGCGGCCACCATGACCAGCCAGTTGGACGTGCCGCCGATCGGCGGCTGCCCGCGCGCTCGGCGAGCGAAATCGACCTGTTCGTTTACATAGCCGGCGTGGCGACCGGTAGCGAAGGTGCGCACGGCTCGGAAATAATCCTGCACGATCTCGGGGTCGCGCGCGGCCGCCTCATCGGGCGGGCTGCCCTGCATCCACCGTTCCAACATGCGCGACACCCTGGCGTGGGTGAGCTGACGTCCGACGAGACCGGCCCAGACGCGGATCATCGCCGGGTTTCGGCGATAGGCTTCCTTCAAGACGCCGAAGGGACCGATCCTGCGGCCGCTGGCCTCGGACGGCGGATCTGGGTTGACCAGAACCACGCGCCCCAGCCGGTCGGCCGCGATCTCGTGAAGCGCGACCACGAATTGGGCTCCGCCGCGCGCGACGACGTCGATGGTCTCCAGCTTTAGAGCATCCAGCACGAGAACGGCGTCGTCGGCGGCGGCGGCGTATGGGTCGTGCAGTCCTGGGCGTAGACCTTCGATTTCGTCGGTGAGACCAAACCCAGGCCGATCGATGGAGATCGGCCTGAAGCCCGCGCCCTGGAGCGCTCGTCGCAGTCCTCTCGCCACGACCCTGGAGGTCATGCTGCTGTGGACGACGAGCACGGGACGACCGGACGCCGGTCCGTAGTCGCTGACTGCGATGCGGCCGCCCCCAGGCCGGTGGATGATCCGCAGCGGTTCCGCGCCCGCTTCGATCAGGCCGATGTCGCCGCCGGTGGATCGCGTCATCCAGCTTAGGGCGTTCGCCTCGGCGACCTTGCGCGCCAGGGCGGCCGCGCTGCCCACCTGCAGCAGGCCATAGACCTCGTTCAGCTCCCGCTTCACGACCGCCTCGCCGAGATCCAAGGCCGCCGCCGTCTCGCCGCGCGTCAGGCCGTCGGCGATCAGGACCGCGATCGCCGCCTGCCTGGTCGACAACCCCCATGCGTCTCCAAGAACATCGGTCCCGTCGGCCTCGGGAAGCACCCCGAACGCCAGCGACACCAGCCGGCGGACCAAGGCGGGCAAGCGCGGCGCCCGTACTCGCGCCATGGCGTCCGCCAAGGCCTCACGAGCGGTGTGATACGAAATGTCCAGCCGCTGGGCGGCCGTCCTGACACCGCCGGTGCGGATCGCTTCCAGAGCGACCCGTGTCTGCAGGCCCGTCAGGCCGAAGGCCTCGCAGGCCGCCTCCAGAGGTCTTTGAAACCGGTGTGAAGGACTGGCGAGGACGACGATCTGGTTGGGCGACGCCGCGGCCGCGTCACGAACGGTGCGCGGCAGAATCCAACCGTCGGCGCGGGAGGCCAAGGCGTAGGCGCAGAGCGCCATTTCGGGATTCCCGCCGTTGACGAGTTCGACGATCGCGGACCCCGTGTCCGCTCCATCGGCGACCCGGTTCAGCAGCGCCTCGTCCAGAACCAGTTCAGGATGCAAGGCCGAGAAGGCGGCGCTCGCTGCGAGGACACGTCCTTTTCGATCCACTAGCGCCGCGGCCAGGCTCTCTTCGTGGAACAGGGCCTTGGGATCCCCCGCGGCGAGACTTGCGCCGACCGCCAGGAGGGTTTCGCTGATGTCCGGCTCAACGCTCGGCGACGCCATACGATCGGCGTCAGGCCCAAAGTCCATTCCAAATCATCTCCAAATCACCGCTCAGACATGCCTCGGCTGACGCGCTTGGGCAATTGCGACGAAAGCGCGCCCTGGAGAAAAGGCGGCTGACGTCTGGAGGCGGGGCGCGGGCGGATGTTCGCACCCGACTCATAACGGACCTTGGGAAGGTCCCCCTTGGGGCGCCAGCCACCGCTGTTCGCGCGGACGCTCTCGGCTTCACACCGCGTCGCGCCTCCTGGGTCTACCGGAGTGACTGTGTTGTCAGACCAGGGCAGGCTTCGCCAAGCAGGCCCGGAGGCTTGGCATGATCGAAATCGAACGGAAGTTCCTCGTCGCCAACGACCTGTGGCGTGCGACGGCTCAGGCTGGGACGCCGTTCCGCCAGGGCTATCTGGCTCGCACGCGGTTCGCGACAATTCGCATCCGCTGCTCGCGTGACTACGCCTCGTTGACCGTGAAAAGCCGGCGGCGCGGCCTCGAGCGCGACGAAATAAGCTACCCTATCTCCCTCATCGAGGCGGGCGACATGCTGGCCCGCTTCTGCGGCGGGCGCGTGCTGGAGAAGGTGCGCCACGAGATCGACCACCAGGGCCAAGTCTGGATCATCGACGTCTATCACGGGCCAGCCGAGGGGCTCGTCATTGCCGAGATCGAGCTTGATCGTTCTGACGTGGTCTTCGAATTTCCGCCGTGGTTGGGCGTCGAGGTCAGCCACGATCCGCGCTACCGCAACTCGGCGATCGCTCTATGGAAGACCTCCGGCGGCGAGCCGCGCCAGACGCGGTCTTTCGCCCCTCCGCAGCCTACAGCGTCGGAGGCCTCGCCCGCGACGTGACGAACAGTGCGCTCAGGACCTGAGCGTCTTCGATCAATAGCGCGCCGTCACCATACGGCGCCCTTCAAGGATGCTCTGGTCGTCGTACCTGTGTTTGGCTGAGCGCTTTGGCAACTCGATCTTGGGGCGCTCRATGCGCTCGTAGGGCACGAGCGACAGGATGTGGGCGATGCCGTTCAAACGGGCGCGTTTCTTGTCGTCGGAGCGCAGGATGCACCAAGGCGACTCCTCGCGGTCGGTGGCCGCCAGCATCTGGTCGCGGGCCCGGGAGTAGTCGTACCAACGCGAATACGACTCGACGTCCATCGGGCTCAGCTTCCATTGGCGGAGGGGGTCGTTGACCCGGGCATG
The DNA here is from genome assembly GCF_056406675.1 of Caulobacter sp. P1_B12_2. NCBI lineage: Bacteria > Pseudomonadati > Pseudomonadota > Alphaproteobacteria > Caulobacterales > Caulobacteraceae > Caulobacter > Caulobacter sp. P1_B12_2. The sequence continues at coordinate 4,412 of NZ_JBFTZS010000390.1, forward strand.
GAAGCGTTTGTCCTGCTC
>NZ_JBFTZS010000391.1:0-4426 GCF_056406675.1 Caulobacter sp. P1_B12_2
GAACCCCGACCGCGAGGCCGCCATGGCCGCTCTGATGGCCAAGGTCGGCGCGCGCAACAAGATGACCGAGGACCAGCGCGCCGCCTTCCTGGCCGAGCGCAACGCCATCGACGCCAAGTGGCCGGTCACCAAGGCGRCGTTCCAGGACTTCATGAACCACCTCAACCACGCCTTGAAGGTGGCCGGGGTCGATCACGTGGGCATCGGCATCGACTTCGACGGCGGCGGCGGCGTCACCGGCCTGAACGACGCTTCGGACTACTGGAAGATCTCCCAGGCCCTGCTGGCCGAGGGCTACACCAAGGCCGACCTCGAGAAGATCTGGAGCGGCAACGTCCTGCGCCTGCTGCGCGCCGCCGAGGCGGCGAAGGCCCCGGCGGGGTGAGGCCTGGTCAGCGGCGGCGCTCGCCCGCGAAGCTCGCCGCCGCGAGGACCGCGACCACGCCCGTCGCCGCCCACAGCGCGGCGATCCCGAACCGGAGGTAGCTGGCCGCGCCCAGCGCCCCGCCCAGGGCGAGACCGGCCCAGAGCAGCCCGTAAGGCGCCCAGGCCCAGCGGTCGCCGCCGGTCAGGGCCGCGGCGATCCTCTGCCCGGCCTTGACCAGGGCGCCGGTCATGTAGGTCAGGCCCAGCCCGACGTCGCCGTTGCGCTGGAAGACGGCGTTCTCGGCGCCCATGGCCAGGACCATGGCCGCGACACCGGCGGTGTCGAAGCCGTTGGAGATCAGGGTAGCCGCGACGGCCAGCAGCCCCGCCTCGAGCGCCAGGATCATCGAGCGCCGCTCCTCGCCCGCCTTGCGCGCCACAAGAGCCCCCAGCACCACACCGGCGACGAACAGGCCGATCAGCGCCAGGGCCGTGCGGGCCATCGCCCACTCCCCGGTGGCGATCCCGACGCCCAGCCGGGTGGAGTTGCCGCTCATGAAGGAAACGAAGAAGCCGCCCAGCTTCAGAAAACCGATAGCGTCGACATAGCCGGCGATCGCCGAAAGCCCGACCGCCAGGGCGATGTCACGGCGGCGGTAGTCCTTCATGGCCTGATCCCCGACGAGACGATGACCAATCGTCGACGATATCGGTCTGGCCTGTCATCGAAATTCGCTAGAACGCCGCCGTGACACTGGCCACGAGGGCGCCGGCGTCCGCGTCGCTGTCGATCAGCGCCAAGCCAAGCTCCACGTTCGAGAAGCGATGGCTGACGCTCGCCGACCAATCCCACTTGCCGTCGGGCGCATAGGCCCCCTTCTCGCGCCCCACCTGCACCGCGATATCGACTGGAGCCGACGGCTTCGCCCAGGCCAGTTTCGCGAAGACATAGCCGTTGTCGTCATGGCCCAGCGCCTTCTGGCTGGGCGCGTAGGCGCCGCCCAAGGTCGCGGTCCAGTCGCTCCAGCTGCGACTGGCGGAAATGGGCAGTTCGTAGAAGTCGACGTTCTCGCCTCCAGGATAGGTGTAGCGGGTCACCGCCGCATCGACGGAGACGCCGTCCGCGTCGAAGGCCCAACCCAGCGCATAGTCGACTTCAACGGTCGCGCCCTTGCCGGCGGCCCCCGCGCCGTATTCGTCGATGGTCGAGGCCCAGACCGAGGCATAGGCGCCGTTCGCCAGCGATCCCGTGATCCCGCCCTGCACCGCCGGGCGATCATCCGACAGCGACAGCCCGCGAAAACGATAGTCCGAGACCGCTCCCAGCTCGCCCGCCCATGACAGTCCCGCCGGCTCGGCCGCGACAGCCGCGGCGGGCGCCGCCAGCATCATCAGGCCGCAGATGATTTGTCGCATGGCGCAACTCCCCGAAAAGGGGCGGTATGACAGCCACGCGCTAAGGATTCATTGGCGCCCGAGTGCGATCGCGTTCCGCGGCTATCGGCCGCATTTTACAGCTTGCTAGCAATATCGGCTCTAGGAACTTGCTATGATCGGCCCGGGGCGAATATCGAAATCTGGCGACGCTCGCGCCCTTCAATGGATCGTGGGATCGGCCATCGTGCTGGTCATCGTCTCGATCATCGGCGGCGCGGCCTTGATGCTCTTCGCCGCGCGCTCGCTCGACCGCATCGAAAGCCTCGACGAAAAACAGTTGGTCAGTCGTACGGTCGAGCGGGGCCTTGAACGGATGACGCATGAGCTGACATCGGCGACGGTGTGGGACGAGGCCTATACGGCGACGACCCCGGTGATGGACATGGCCTGGGCCGACATCAACTACGCCGATTACTATCATCGCTATTTCAATCACGACCTAAGCTTCGCGATGCGAGACGGCCGGGTGGTCTATGCCTCGATGGCCGGCGCCCGGGTGTCGCCCCGCGCGATCGGCGCGCTTCCCGAGGCCGCGCGGGGCCTGGTCGACGACGTCCTGACCAAGGCGGACAAGGCGCGCGCGGCGGGCCGACTGAATCTCGAGGGCGTTTCGACAGCGGCGGCGCTCGTCAAATCCGGCGATGAGATCTATCTCATGGCGGCCTCTGACGTGGTGGCCGAAACACCCCGCGTAGCCGCCAGCCGACACACCGCGCCAGTTGTCATCGTCACGGCCCGCCGCATCAGCGCCAGCTTCATTCTCGGCATGCAGGAAGATCTCGGCGTCCCGGGCCTCGCCTTGGTCGCCAAGTCGCCGGCATCCCCAAGCGTGCCGTTGCACGATGCCTCGGGCGAGACGATCGGCTTCCTGAGCTGGACGCCCGCCAATCCCGGCATGTCGCTGTTGAAGGCAGCCGCTCCCGCGATCGCGACCGTGTTCATCATCCTGATCGTGGCGAGCCTTGTATTGTTCCGTCGTGTCGCGGAAACCCTGGAACGCATGGCGCTCGGCCGCGAGGCCCTGGTGATGGCCAAGGACGAGGCCGAAGCCGCCAACCTCGCCAAGACGCAGTTCCTGGCCAACATGAGCCACGAAATTCGCACGCCGCTGAACGGTGTGCTGGGCATGACCCAGATCATGGAGAGCGACGTCCTCTCGGATCGTCAACGGCAGCGCCTTACGGTAATTCACGAGTCGGGCGACGCGTTGCTGGCCCTGCTGAACAGCATTCTCGACATGGCCCGGCTGGAGACCGGCGCGATCCGGCTACGTCGGGAAACCTTCGATCTCGGAGCGCTCGTCGAGAGCAGTTGCGCGGTATTCTCCGGCGCGGCGGCCAGCAAGGGGATCAAGCTCTACCAGGCCATGACGCCCGGGAGCCTCGGAAGCTGGACCGGCGATCCGCTCCGGCTGCGCCAGGTGCTCGGCAATCTGGTCGCCAATGCGGTCAAGTTCACCGACGACGGCACGGTGCGTGTCCATGTCCAGGAGTCGGATCTGGGCCTGCGTTTCGAAGTCAGCGACACCGGCATCGGCGTGGCCGCCGAACACCATGCCAGTCTGTTCAAGATATTTTCCCAGGTCGACGGCTCATCGACGCGCACGCACGACGGATCGGGCCTGGGACTGGCCATCTGCCACGACCTGGTTCAACTGATGGGGGGTACGATCGGGATGCGCAGCACACCCGGCGCCGGATCGACCTTCTTCTTCGAGCTGCCGCTGCGACGCGCTCCGGCTGAACGACCCAACCTGCGCGTGGTTCATCGGGCCTAGCCCCTCGCCCAAACAAAAAGGCCGGCGGATCGCTCCGCCGGCCTCTTGCGATCGGTAAGGCGTGAGCCTTAGCCGACGATTTCTTCGTCCTTGAAGAACTGGGCGATTTCGATGCCCGCGTTTTCCAGGCTGTCCGAACCGTGGACCGAGTTCTCGCCGATCGACAGGGCGAACAGCTTGCGGATCGTGCCTTCGTCGGCGTTGTCCGGGTTGGTCGCGCCCATCACTTCGCGGTATTTCAGGACGGCGTTGTCGCCTTCCAGAACTTGCACGACGACCGGCTCGGCGGTCATTTGCTCGACGAGTTCGCCGTAGAACGGACGCTCGGCGTGGACTTCGTAGAACTTCTTGGCTTGAGCGTCGCTCAGCTTCACGCGGCGCTGGGCCACGATGCGCAGACCGGCTTCTTCGATGACGGCGTTGATCTTGCCCGTCAGGTTGCGACGCGTGGCGTCAGGCTTGATGATCGAGAAGGTGCGTTCGGTCATGATCCGAAAATCTCACAGAGAAAGTTTGTCGATTAGGAGGTTGCGGGCTTATAGCCGGGCGCCTCCTCCCCGCCAACCCGCCGTGTACTCTTAAAATCATATGCTCCAGATCAAAGACCTGACCTTCATCGCCTGGGGTCGGAAGTTTTTCGACCACGCCAGCGTGAGTCTGCCTCCCGGCGCCAAGGTTGGCCTGATCGGGCGCAATGGCGTGGGCAAGTCCACGCTGTTCAAGCTGATCCTCGGCCAGTTGCACGCCAGCGACGACGAGATCAGCCTGCCCAAGAGCGCGCGCATCGGTTCGGTGGACCAGGAGCATCCGGCGACGCCCTTCACCCTGCTGGAGACCGTGCTGGAG
>NZ_JBFTZS010000392.1:0-4420 GCF_056406675.1 Caulobacter sp. P1_B12_2
GAACCTCGCGATAGCACCAGGCGATCATGTCGCCGATCAGCCGCAGGCTCGGTCCCGGCGGAAAGATGTAGGTGCCGCGCGACAGGTATTCCTTGATCAGGTCGTTCTGGGTGATCAAGGAATACCTGTCGCGCGGCACCTACATCTTTCCGCCGGGACCGAGCCTGCGGCTGATCGGCGACATGATCGCCTGGTGCTATCGCGAGGTTCCCAAATGGAACCCGATGAACGTCTGCAGCTACCACCTGCAGGAGGCGGGCGCGACGCCGGAGCAGGAGCTGGCCTTCGCCCTGGCCACGGCGATCAGCGTGCTCGACACCGTCAAGGCCGGCGGCCAGGTGCCTGACGAGGACTTCGAGATCGTCGCCTCGCGGATCAGCTTCTTCGTCAACGCCGGCGTGCGGTTTGTCACCGAACTCTGCAAGATGCGGGCGTTCACGCGGCTGTGGGACCAGATCCTGCTGGAGCGCTACGGCGTGCAGGACAAGAAGGCGCGGCGCTTCCGCTACGGGGTGCAGGTCAACAGCCTGGGCCTGACCGAGCAGCAGCCCGAGAACAACGTCTACCGCATCCTGATCGAGGCCCTGGCCGTCACGCTGAGCAAGGACGCCCGCTGCCGGGCCCTGCAACTGCCGGCCTGGAACGAGGCCCTGGGCCTGCCGCGGCCGTTCGACCAGCAGTGGTCGCTGCGCCTGCAGCAGGTGCTGGCCTACGAGACCGACCTGCTGGAATACGAGGACCTGTTCGACGGCAGCCACGTGGTCGAGGCCAAGGTCGCCGAGCTGTCGAAGGGGGCGCTGGAACAACTGGCCCTGATCGACGCCATGGGCGGGGCCTCCAGCGCCATCGACTACATGAAGACCGAGCTGGTCGGCTCCAACGCCAAGCGCGTGCGGTCGGTGGAGACCGGCGACATGACCGTGGTCGGGGTCAACCGCTGGACCGACACCGAGGACTCGCCGCTGTCGGCCGGTGAAAGCAGCATCGAGACCGTCGATCCGCGCCTGGAGGCCGGCGTCGTCGAGCGGCTGAAGGCCTGGCGCGCGGCCCGCGATCCGGTCGCCGCCGACGCCGCCCTGGCCGACCTGAAGGCCGCCGCCGCCGATGGCCGAAACATCATGGAACCCTCGATTGTCGCCGCCAAGGCCGGGATCACCACCGGCGAGTGGGCCGGGGCGCTGCGCGAGGTGTTCGGCGAGTATCGCGGCCCCACCGGCGTGGCGATCGTGGTCTCGACCGGCGAGGCCGAGGATGTCGAGGCGGTGAAGGCCGAGGTCGAGCGGGTCTCGCAGGTGCTGGGCCGCACCCTGACCTATCTGGTCGGCAAGCCGGGACTGGACGGTCACTCCAACGGCGCCGAGCAGATCGCCACCCGGGCCCGCGCCTGCGGCATGCACGTCATCTATGATGGCATCCGCTCGACGCCGGAAGAGATCGTGCGCCGCGCCAAGGAAGGCCGCGCCCACGTGGTGGGCCTGTCGATCCTGTCGGGCTCGCACCTGGATCTCGTGCAGGAAGTCATCCGCGTGATGCGCGCCGAGGGCCTGGGCCACATCCCCGTGGTCGCCGGCGGCATCATCCCCGAGGGCGACGCCCTGATCCTCAAGCAGATGGGCGTGGCGCGGATCTACACGCCCAAGGACTTCAAGATCACCGAGATCATGGGGGATGTGGTTCGTCTGGTGGAAGAGGCGGCGCTGGCGGAGGCCTAGTCCCGCCCCAGCCGCCACGCCGCCACCAGCCCCACGACGGCCAACGGCACGAAGGCCGCGAACAGCCACAGGCCGTGCGCCAGGCCCCCCGCCGGGGTGACGCCGTGCGCGAAGCCCAGGGCGTTGGCCAGGGCCCCGGCCGCCGCCGCGCCGACGGCGCCGCCGATCAGCTGGGTGGTGGGCACGGCGGCCGAGGCCAAGGCCTGCTCCTCCGGCGGCGCGCCGCCGATCACTCGCTTGGCCAGGAACGCCCAGCAGATCCCGAAGCCGCTGCCCAGCAGCACCATCGACAGGGTGATCCCGACGAGACCACCATGGACCATCTCGTAGGCGCCCCAGGCGGCGCCGGCCGCGATGACCAGGGCGCCCAGGCGGATCGCCAGGCCCTCGTGCCGGGGCTTCAGCCCCGCGACCACGAACGAGAAGGCCGTCCAGCCCGCCGCGATGCCGCCGATCACATAGCCGCTCAGCAGAGGATCGGCGCCGTGCAGCACCTGGATGAAGGTCGGGCCGTAGACCGAGAAGCCGACCGTCGCGGCCTCGCAGAAGAAGATCACCATCAGGCCCAGGCCGGTGGCCGTGGCCAGGTCGCTGGCCGAGCGGGGCAGCAGGCGGTCGCTGGTGCGGCCATTGACCACCAGCATGGCGGCCATGGCCAGGGTCCCGAACGCCGCGCACAGGGCCGCCGCCAGGCCGTTCGGCACGACGCCCGCGGCGGCGATCAGGGTCACGCCCAGGGTCAGCAGGCTGAGCTGCCGCTTGGGGATGCGCCCGCCTTGGGGGGCCTTGGGCGCGGCCGGCACCATGACCAGCACCGCGCCGACGAAGATCACCGCCTGCACGACGAAGAACCAGAAAGCCCCGCGCCAATAGCCGGCCTGCGCGAACAGCCCGCCGCACAGCGGGCCCAGCAGGGTCGCCGCGCCCCAGACACCGGCGATCGCGCCATAGACGCGCGGCCACAGGCTTTCGGGGAACATGGCGCTGATCGCCACGTAGCACAGCGAGACGATCGCCCCCGCGCCCAGGCCCTGGACCAGGCGGCCGGCCACGAAGGTCAGGAACTCCGGCGCCAGCGCGCCCATGGCGCAGCCGACGGCGTAGACCACCCCCGCCAGGGCCGTGGCGCGCCTCAGGCCGAAACGGATCGACAGCTTGCCCGCGCAGGCCCCCGCCAGGATAGAGCCCAGCAGGAAGGCGGCGATCSACCAGCCGAAATACTGGAAGCCGCCGATTTCCTTGGCCACGCTGGGCATGATCGTCACCGTCACCAGGGTGTCGGCGGCGTTCAGCCAGATGCCCAGGCACAGCAGGGCGAAGCGCGGGGCCAGTTCGGCGTTCAGCAGGCCGCGCCAGCTGTTCGAGGGGGTCATGGGCGTCTCCAGGGACGCGGTAGATGCCCCTTCGCGCCGGCCAAGCCAAGCCTCGAGGCTGAACTTCGCCGCGTCGTCGCCGTTGGATGAGGCGTGAAACTGGCCATCCCAGAACCCTCGCCCCAAGCCCGCTCGCTGGCCGGGGCGGTCGGCTTCCTGCTGGACCTGCTGCTGGCGGGGCTGCTGGTGTTCGCCCTGGTCGACCGCCTGGCCCCGCCGCAGGACCTACCCTGGAAGCCGTTCTCGCTGAACCAGCCGATCGGCCTGGCCACGGCGGGCAAGCTGGCGCGGATCAGCGCCGACCCGGCCGCCTGCCGCGCCGCCCTGCGCGAAGGCGGGGTGCGGTTCACCGAAGGCGAGAGGCGGGAGACCGGCTACTGCTCGACACGCGACACCGTGCGCGCCGCCGGCCGCCTGGCGCCCGCCGCGCCGGTCATGACCTGCTCGACGGCGCTGGGTTATGCGCTGTGGGAGCGCCAGGTGCTGGTCCCGGCGGCCCGCGAGATCATGAACAGCCGTCTGACCCGGGTGGACCACTACGGGACCTATGCCTGCCGCACGATCTACGGCCGGCCCGGCGAGCGGCCCAGCGCGCACGCCCGCGCCGCGGCCCTCGACGTGGCCGGCTTCCGCTTCGCCGACGGCCGCCGGGCCACGGTGGCGGGCGACTTCCGCGCCGACAGCGACCAGGGCCATTTCGTCCAGGCGGCGCGGAACGGCGCCTGCCGGGTGTTCGGGACCGTCCTGAGCCCGGACTACAACGCCGCGCACCGCGACCATCTGCATCTGGAGCGCAGCGGCTATCGGCTGTGCCGGTAGGGTGTTTCCGGTTGACCCGCCGCCGCGCTAAGGCAAGGCTTGGCCGTTAACCCCGTTTCAGGCGCTCCCCCCCGCCCATGGCCTATCGCGTTCCGCGACATCCGCGCGTCGAGCACCACACGCGCCGCCAGAACCGCCTGGCGGGCCTGACGGCGCTGTTCCTTCTGTGGGCGCTGGTGCTGGTCATGGCGCTGGTGGCCGAGCGCGGCATCGCCCGCCAGCACCTGCCCTGGAAGCCGCTGAGCATCGTCGATCCGGTGGGCATGGCCACGCGGATCAAGGCGGCGCGGGCGGGCAATGACCCCGCCACCTGCCGGGCGATCCTGCGCAAGGCGGGGCTGTCCTACGAGGAGGTTCCGGAGAAGACCGACGGCGGCTTCTGCATCGTGCGCGACGCCCTTAAGATCGACGGCGGCATGGCCCCCCTGGCGCCCACCGACGCGCCGATGGTCTGCAAGGAGGCCCTGGCCCTGTCGATCTGGGAGCGCCAAGTGGTGCAGCCGGCCGCCTACGAGG
>NZ_JBFTZS010000393.1:0-4408 GCF_056406675.1 Caulobacter sp. P1_B12_2
TCCGCCCCCCGTCCCCAGCGCCGGCAGCGCCGAATACCAGCGCGGCTGGAACCTCGGCGCGATCCACGCCGACGCCGCCTATGGCAAGGGCGCGACCGGTCAGGGGATCACCGTGGCGGTGATCGACACCGGCGTGGACGCCAGCCAGCCGGACCTGGTCGGCGCGGTGTCGGCCGACTCCACCGACATCATCGGGCGCGGGGTCCTGGTCGGCTCCAGCCGCCACGGCACGCGGGTGGCCGGCATCATCGCCGCGCGCTTCAACGGGTCGGGCACGATCGGCGTGGCCTACGCCTCGACCATCCTGTCGATCCGGGCCGACGACAGCGGCGTGGCGACCTCCGACTGTCCCGAGTGCGTCTTCGATTCCAACGATTTGGCCGCCGCCCTGGACTACGCCGTGGCCAAGGGCGCCAAGGTGGTCAACCTGTCGCTGGGCGGCGACGGCCCGGAGGGGGCGAGGTTCCAGGCCGCCCTGGCCCGCGCCGCCGCCGCCGGAACCGTGGTCGCCATCTCGTCGGGCAATGACGGAAACGCCGACCCGTCATGGCCGGCCCGCTACGCGGTGGATCCGCGCTATGCCGGCTCGGTGATCGCGGTCGGCGCCCTGACCCAGGCCGGGGTGATGGCCAGCTATTCCAACAAGGCCGGGGTCGCGGCCAACGGCTACATGGCCGCGCCCGGCGACAGCATCACGACCGAATGCGGCGCCACGGGATGCGCGGTGGTCTCCGGCACCTCGTTCGCCGCGCCTCAGGTGGCGGGCGCCCTGGCCCTGCTGCTRCAGGCCTTCCCCACCCTTTCGGGCCGGGACGCGGTCGACATCCTGCTGCGCACCGCCAGCGATCTGGGAACGGCCGGGACCGACTCCACCTACGGCCGGGGCGGCCTGGACCTGGCCCGCGCCTTCGCGCCTGTCGGAACCAGCAGCCTGTCCCTGGCCGACGGCGGGACCACCGGCCTGACCGGGCCGGGCGTGGGCGGCAATGTCGGGGCGGCCTTCGGCTCGGCCCTGCGGCAAGCCGACGGCCTGCGCACGGTGATCCACGACGACTATAACCGGCTGTTCTCGGTCAACCTGGCCGACGGCATGCCGGGCGACCGGCGCGGCGCCCTGCTGACCCCGCCGCCGATCCAGGCCTCGAGCCAGGTCGTGCTGGGCGGTCCGGCCCTGGGCGGGCTGAACCTGGCGGTCTCGGTCGAGGGGCCGGTGTTCGACGAGCGCGCCCACGAGCCCGAACCGTCTCTGACTCTGGGTCCTCAGCCGATGCGGTCGATGCGGATGCAGGCCGCCTATGGACGCCTGAGCCTATCCAACTGGAGCGGCGAGGGCGGGGCGCAGGCCCCGGCCGGTCCGGCGGGCCGCGACGCCTTCCAGACCATCGCCCGGCCTGACCGCAGCACCCAGGCCGCTGTGCGCCTGGGCCGGTTCGCCCTGCTGGCCGAACAGGGCTCGGCCCATCCGCGTCGGCCGCTGCAGATCACTGAAATCGAAGGCTCCAGCTACAGCTCGGCCACCGGCATGGTCCAGGTCGGCGACGTCCTGATCAGCCTGACCGGGGGAGCGCTGGACGAGCCGCTGGGGCCGCTGGGCTCGTACCTGACGCCCGGCACGACCCTGGCCCTGCCGGCCAGGACCCGGTTCGGGGCGGCGGCGGTCGACTTCTATCCGGGACCGGGCCTGACCCTGCACGCCGACCTGTCGGTCGGCCGCACGGCGGTGGAGGGCGGCCTGCTGTCACTGGACCGGGCGATCAGCAGCGCCTGGCGGCTGGAAGCGGGCGCCGACTGCCGGCTGATCGGCCTGGCCTGCTCGCGCCTGACCTTCGCCGTCGCCCAGCCCCTGCGCATCGAGAGCGGCAAGTTCCAGGCCGTGCTGGCCGATGTGCCGATGACCTATGACGACCCGCTGACCTTCTCGACCCGGCGGTTCAGCGCCGCGCCCGATGGTCGGGAGATTGACCTGACCCTGGGCCTGGAGCGCGCCTTCGGGCCGTGGCGGTCGCTGATGGTGCGCACCAGTCTGGCGCTTCAGCCGGGGCACCAGGCCGACGCGCCGCCGGAAGTCGGGGCGCTGGCGACGTGGCGCTCGCGGTTCTAGCCCCTTTCTTTCCGGCGTTCCGCCGCTACAGTCTGCTCAAAACAAGTGTTTGAAGCAGGAAGGAACGCCATGGCCCTGGACCTCGAGACCCGCGAGCAGCTGATCGACACGGTTCGCCGGTTCGTCGCCGAGCGGCTGCGCCCGATCGAGGCCAAGGTCGCCGAGGACGACGCGGTGCCCGCCGAGATCATCGAAGAGATGAAGGGCCTGGGCCTGTTCGGTCTGTCGATTCCCGAAGCGTTCGGCGGTCTTGGTCTGAACATGGAGGAAGAATGCCTGGTCGGCGTCGAGCTGGGTCGCGCCTCGCCGGCCTTCCGTTCGGCGTTCGGGACCAATGTCGGCATCGGCAGCCAGGGGCTGGTGATGTTCGGCACGGACGAGCAGAAAGCCAAGTGGCTGCCCGGCATCGCGTCGGGCGAGATCGTCACCTCGTTCGCCCTGACCGAGCCCGAGGCCGGGTCCGACAGCGCCGCGGTCCAGACCCGGGCCACGCTGGACGGCGACGATTACGTCCTGAACGGCTCCAAGCGCTACATCACCAATGCCGGCAAAGCCTCGCTGTTCACGGTGATGGCCCGCACCAATCCCGACGCCAAGGGCGGTTCGGGCGTCTCGGCCTTCCTGGTGCCGCGTGATCTGCCTGGGCTTTCGGTCAGCAAGCCCGAGAAGAAGATGGGCCAGCAGGGGGCCCACATCCACGACGTGACCTTCGACAATGTCCGCGTGCCGGCCTGGAATCGCCTGGGCGCGGAGGGCGAGGGCTTCAAGGTGGCCATGCAGGTGCTGGATCGCGGGCGGCTGCACATCGCGGCGGTCTGCGTGGGCGTGGCCGAGCGATTGCTGGTCGACTGCGTGGCCTATGCCAGCGAGCGCAAGCAGTTCGGCGCGCCTTTGGCCAGCTTCCAGATGGTGCAGGCGATGATCGCCGACAGCAAGACCGAGGCCCTGGCGGCGCGCGCCCTGGTCCTGGAGACCGCCCGCCTGCGCGATACCGGCGTGGGCGTGACGCTGGAGGCGGCGGCGGCCAAGCTGTTCGCCTCGGAAATGGTCGGCCGGGTGGCCGACCGCGCGGTGCAGATCTTCGGCGGGGCCGGCTATGTCGCCGATTACGGCATCGAGCGCCTGTACCGCGACGTGCGGATCTTCCGGATCTACGAGGGCGCCAGCGAGATCCAGAAGCTGGTCATCGCCCGCGAGACGCTGAAGCGGGGCGGGTAAGACCCCAAAACGCAAAACGCCCCCGCCGGCCCCGGGCCGGAGCGTCCCCTGTAAGGACGCTCCGGCGGAGCCAGCGGAGGCGTATTAAGATCCCCCCAGAAAGCCTGGGGTGGAGCTTTTAGAGTTACGCGCCGCCCGGGAAGCGGAAGGGCACCTTCACGGTGCCGGTCTTGGCGCCCATCGGCAGCTTTTCAGCGATGCACATGGCGGCCTTGTCGAAGCCCTTACCAGCGGCGCTGTTGTCGACGACCTTACAGGCCGACAGCTTGCCGGCGTCGGCGGTGCATTCCAGCATCACCTGAGCGGCGTCCTTGGTGTTGGCGAATTGTTGCAGGCAACGGCCCATTTGGTCTTCAAAGCCACCGGCGGCGGAAGCCGCTTGAGCCACGAACAAGCTGCCAGCGATTCCCGCGGCAATAGCGATCGGATACTTCATCCCGCTGCTCCTAATAATGTGTCTCGCCCTTCGGACGTCGCGTCGTCCGGACGCCTGAGCTTTTTTGCATAGGCGAGTTAAAATAGTCTGAGTCATCGAGAGATAGTTTTATTTACTCGTTGGTAACCACGCTTGCTTGGCGAATACAGCGGTTTCACTTGAAACTAGACTCAGATCTCGTCTTTTAAGGCGGCTCCCGAAATAGGAGTGACTCACGCGGGCGCGCGGGCCTTTTCCTGAAAATCCGGCATTTGGTCCGGCTCAAAGGGTTGAAAAGCGGGGGGTGCGACAGGCCCTGCGGCAAAGGCTCTTAACCAAAGTCAGGAACTATTAGGAATATGTCGTGATGATCCCCCTCGACGTTGGTGATCCGTGCGCACGGAACGCCGCAAGAGGGGACCAAATCCGATGAAGCGCTTCCGGCTCGTCGATCTGCCATTGATCATCAAAATCGGCTTCGCGCCGGCGTTCGCCCTGCTCATGCTGGCCCTGATGGCCGGGGGAGCCATCGTCGTCCAGAAGAGCCAGTCCGCTGCGCTCAAGCAGGTCGTCGAACAGGACATGCGCATCAACAGCGAGATCCAGTCGCTGTCACGCCGCATCACCAACGCCCACGGCACGCTCTATCAGATCCTGGCCTCGAAGGCCGATCC
>NZ_JBFTZS010000394.1:0-4400 GCF_056406675.1 Caulobacter sp. P1_B12_2
GCCACCGTCCAGGTCATGCTGGGCCTGTCGCCCCTGGCCCGCATTCGCGCCGATCTGGCCCGGCTGCGCGGCAGCCCTTCGGCGCGCATGGCCGACGACCACCCCAGCGAGATCGCGCCGTTGATCGCGGCGATCAACGACCTGGCCCAGGCCCGCGAGGCCGATCTGTTGCGCGCCCGCCGCCGCGCCGGAGATTTGGCCCATAGCCTCAAGACGCCCCTGGCCGCCCTGTCCGCCCAGAGCCGGCGCGCCCGGGCCACGGGCGCTGTCGACGCCGCTGAAGGTCTGGACCGGGCGATCGAGGCCATGGCCGCGGCTTTGGAAACCGAGCTGGCCCGGGCCCGCGCCGCCGCCGCGCGCGAAACGGCCGCCCACGCCCGTGCCGAGATCCTGCCCGCGGTCGAGCGACTGGTGGCGGTGGTCGAGCGCACGGCCGAAGGCGAGCGGCTGATGTTCGACGTCGAGATCGATCCGGGACTGCGCGTCCCGGTCGCCGAGGACGTCCTGACCGAAATGCTGGGCGCCCTGATCGAGAACGCGGCCCGCTTCGCCCGTCGACGCGTGCGGGTCACGGCCGCGGCGGCCGAGGGTGGCGTGCGCCTGTCGATCGACGACGACGGCACAGGCATGGAGGAAGGGCGGGCCGAAGCGGCCTTGATGCGCGGCGGGCGTCTGGACGAGGCGGGCCCCGGGCACGGTCTGGGGCTGGCGATCGTCCGCGACCTTGTCGAGGCCTCGTCAGCCGAGCTGGCGCTGGGTCGGTCGGACCTTGGCGGGCTGGCTGTCTCGATCCAATGGAGGACACGCTCCGGCGACGCCCTGTAGGAAAACGGCGTGTCGCTCGTTTAGAACGAACGGTCGAAATGCAATATGCACGAAATTTTCCATTCGACTTGCAAAATGGAAAATCTGTTCGTAGTGTCTGCTCGTCGGCCCAGAGCGCCCAATGGCGCCGTTGCGGAGAGTCGGCGATCAGAAGGGGAGGGTGACGTCATGGCATCCAGGAATCTAATTGGCGTTCTGCTGCTGAGCTCCTGCATCGTGGCGCCGTGCGTGGCCGCCGCGCAGGAAGCCGTTCAAGTTGAAGAGGTCGTGGTAACCGGCCAGCGCGCCTCGGACCGCGACTCGCTGCTGAAGAAGCGTGACGCCGTCAGCGCCGTCGAAGTCGTTTCGGCCAACGATGTTGGCAAGTTGCCCGACCAGAACGTCGCCGAAGCCGTCCGTCGCCTGTCGGGGGTGTCGGTGGCCACGGACAAGGGCGAAGGCCGCTATCTGATCATCCGGGGCATCGAGCCCAACCTGGCCAACGTAACGATCAACAATCAGACCGCCTCGGCCCCCGAGCCGGAGTCGCGCAACGTCAAGCTGGACGACATCCCCTCGGCCCTGATCGGCTCGGTCACGGTCATCAAGTCCCTGACGCCGGACCTGGACGCCAACGCCATCGCCGGCCAGGTCGACATCAACACCCTGACCGCCTTCGATCGCAGCAAGAACATCCTCAGCGCCCGGGTCGTGCGCGGCACCTTCGAGGCCACTGACTCCAAGGCCACTGAAGGCGACGTCTCGGTCGGCGGCAAGTTCGGCGCGGATCGCCAGTTCGGCCTGGTCTTGGCCGGCAACTATTCCAAGCGTCCGTCGGTGTCCGACGACGTGCTGGCCGGCAGCCGGCAGGTCGTGGCCGGCGTCGACCTGCCCGCCGAGCTGGACATGCGCTCCTACAGCCCGGCGATCCGCAAGCGCTCCGGCGCGGTGGCCAACTTCGACTGGCGGCCGAACGACGACATCAAGCTGTACGCGCGGCTGATGTACTCGAAGTTCGACGACAACGAGACGCGTGACCGCTTCCGGTTCTTCTTCCCGGGCTCTGCCAGCAACTACTCCACGCTCAACGCCAACGGCGGGGTGATCACCTCGACCTCAGCGCGGCACCTGGTGCGCCTGCGCAACGAGGTCACCGACACCACCACGCTGGCGTTCGGCGGCGACTTCAATCTCGGCAAGGGCGTGCTGACCGTCCAGGGCACGCATGCCCTGTCGCAGAAGAAGGACCCGATCCGCGACGAGTTCGACTACCGTTCGACCGGCGCTTTGACGGGGACTTTCGTCGGCACCGTCGGCATGCAGGAAAGCCTGACCGCCGGCGCGTCCGCCCTGGCCGCGGGCACCTACAACCTTCGCCAGTACAAGCAAGTCACCCGCCAGGCCGAGGAAAACCTCAACCAGGTGCGCGCCGACTACAAGCTGCCGATGGATGCTTGGGGCGAGGGCAGCTACCTGAAGTTCGGCGCCAAGTACCTGGATCGGGACAAGTTCACCGACGCCACCGGCCACGTCTATACGCGCGGCAACGGCGAGACCCTGGTGGGCGAAACCGACGCGACCATTCCCACCGTCTACAAGGGCCGCTTCACGTTCGGTCCGACCGTGGACTACAATCTGGCCCGCGCTTATTTCGACGCCAATAAGGGCCTGTTCGTCGACTCGCCAACGGATCGGCTGGTCGAGACCCTGGGCTCTGACTTCAAGGTCGTGGAGAAGATCACCGCCGGCTACGGCATGGTCAGCGTCACGCGGGGCGATCTGACGATCATCCCAGGCGTGCGGGTCGAGCACACCGACGGCAAGACCTCGGCCATTGCGGTCACGCCGACCTCGAAGGTCACCGACACCTACAACCAGTTCGGCGCCTACGACTACACCGACTGGTTCCCCAGCGTGAACGTGAAGTACAACATCTCCGAGCGGCTGCTGACCCGCGCCGCGGTGACGACGGCCTTGGGGCGTCCGAACTATGCGGACCTGGCGCCGACCCTGGCGGTCAGCGCCGGCGACAACGAGGTCACGCTCGGCAATCCCGATCTGCAGCCGCAGAAGGCCCTGAACTTCGACGGCTCGCTGGAATACTACTTCCCGGGCGAGGGCGGCATTTCGCTGGGCCTGTTCCACAAGCGGATCGAGAACCCGATCTTCTCGTCGACGACCACCCAGAGCGGCACGTTCRGCGGCGTGGCCCTGGTCGGCGCGGACGTCACCCAGATGACCAACGGCGACAAGGCGCGGGTCACGGGCCTGGAGTTCAATATCCAGAAGCCGCTGACTTTCCTGCCGTCGCCGTTCGACGGCTTGGGCGTGAACTTCAACGCCACCTTCGTCGAGGGCAAGATGAACGTGCCGGACCGGTCGGAGAAGATCCAGCTGCCCAACCAGTCCAAGCGGCTGGCCAGCGCCCAGCTGTACTACGAGAAGTACAACTTCTCGGCCCGGTTGGCCTACACCTACCGTTCGGCCTACCTGTTCGAGCTCAACACCGGYGACCCGACCGGGGCCAGCGACATCTACTTCGACAAGGTCAGCACGCTCAGCGCTCGCGTGGCCTATCGGATCAACAAGGTCGAGATTTTCGTCGAGGGCAACAACCTCAACGACGCGACCGACTACTACTATTACCAGAGCCGCAACCGCTTCGCGGAGTCCGAGACCTACGGCCGCTCCTACCGGTTCGGCCTGGCCTACACCTTCTAGCCCCAAAAGCAGGCCCGGGCGTCGTTCGACACCCGGGCCTCATCTTGTCTGCTTCCCTCCGGTATCGAGACCACGACCCATGGCGCGTTCGACGCCCGACTCGGCGCGCCTGATCGCCGGCAACTGGAAGATGAACGGCGGTTCGGACCAACTGCGCGAGGCCGCCAAGGTGGCGGCCGCCGTGGCCGGCAAGGTCTCCGGACCGCGGGTTGCGATCTGTCCTCCCGCCACCCTGCTGCACAGACTTTCCAAACAGGTCCAAGGTTCCGGCCTCCTGACCGGCGGCCAGGACTGTCATGTTGAGGCGGCCGGCGCCTTCACCGGCGAGGTGTCGGCCAACCTGCTTGTCGAGGCGGGCGCAAGGCTTGTGATCCTAGGTCACTCCGAACGTCGACAGGCACGTGGCGAAGACGACGACCTGGTCGCGCGCAAGGTTCTCGCCGCCATCAAGGCGGGGCTCGAGCCGATCGTCTGTGTCGGCGAGACCTGGACCGACCGTGAAGGCGGTCACGCCTTGGAGGTCGTGCGCCGCCAGCTACGCGGATCCCTGCTGGGAACGCCGGCAGGTCGAGCCCTCGCGGTCGCCTACGAGCCGATCTGGGCGATCGGCACGGGCTCGCGAGCCTCGGAAGACGACATCGCGACGATGCATCGGGCGATCCGGGCTGAATTGGCGGGCTTGTTTCCCGACGATGCTCCCATCCCGATCCTCTACGGTGGATCGGTGACCGCAGATGGCGCGGCCGCGATCTTGGGCACGCCCGACGTGGGCGGAGTGCTGGTCGGCGGCGCCTCGCTGCGGGCGGACAGCTTTTTGGCGATCATCGACGCCGCCGGCTAGCGACCTGACGCGCGAGCTGCGCGCCAGGTCGCCC
>NZ_JBFTZS010000395.1:0-4796 GCF_056406675.1 Caulobacter sp. P1_B12_2
TGCCCAGGCACAGGCCGTTGACGAACAGGGCCAGGGGGCCGACGACGGCCGGCCCCACGCTGAGGCCCAGCAGCGACAGCTCGGCCCCGCCGATCAGCACCAGGATCGCCAGCCAACGCCGCTCGGGCCGCATCTCGGAGATCACCTTGATGCCGATGATCTTCGACACCGCGTAGCCGGCGACCTGGGCGATCACCAGGGCCACCTTGAAGTCGATGGCCAGGGGCCAGCCGGCCATGTGCTCGAAGTGGGCGGCCGTGAACGGCTTGCGATAGGCGAACATCGAGAAATAGGCCGCGAAGGCCGCCAGCCCGCCGTACAGCGCGAAGGCCCAAGGCGGCGCCTTGGCCAGGGCGCGGGCGATCGGGCCTTGAGTCGGAGTTGCGTTCGCCATGCCCCATGGGCGGGCCTAACAGGCAGGTCCGTCAAGGCCCTCCGCCGCACAGGCGGGGACATGCCCTTGCGGCGTGTCCCCACTTCGAACACGGGATGCAGGTGCGGACAGGYCGCGAGGGCAGGCCGCCCTGGCTGTTCAGCCGCTCGCCCAGGGTCTCCAGCGTGCCGTGATAGATCCGGGCGTCCGGCGCGCCGGCCTGCTCGACCGCCACGGCGGGCGTGCTCGGCGCCCGGCCGGCGGCGATCATGCGCTCGCACAGGGCCCCGGCCATTTCGCCGCCCATATAGACCGCGAAGGTCGCCTCGGGATCGGCCGCCGCGCTCCAGTCGGCGCTGAGCTTGCCGGCCTCCAGCCGCGCCGTGGTGAACACCACGCGCCGTGCCTCGCCGCGATGGGTCAGGGGGAAGCCGAACTGGGCGGCGGCGGCGCAGGCGGCGGTGACGCCGGGCACCACCTCGACCGAAACCCCGTGCTCGCGCAGGAAGGCCGACTCCTCGCCCACCCGGCCGAACACCGAGGGGTCGCCGCCCTTCAGCCGCACAACGCGCAAGCCTTTGCGCGCCAGGCGCAGCATCAGGCGGTTGATCTCGTCCTGGTGCATGCTGGGCTTGCCCGCCCGCTTGCCGGTCTGGATGCGTACGCAGCCGGGCGGGACCAGGGCGATCGCCTCCTCGCTGATCAGGGCGTCGTAGAGCAGCGCCTGGGCGCTTTCGACGGCGCGCACGGCCCGCACGGTCATCAGGTCGACCGGGCCGGGACCGGCGCCGACGAGCAGAACTTGAGCGGCTTCAGACATGGGCGGGCTCCTWGGCGGGAACGGCGGCGGTGGCGGCGATCATCCGGGCGATCTCGGGACGGCAGGACCCGCAGTTGGTCCCGGCCCCGGTGGCGGCGCCGACCGCGTCGGGACTGGACGCCCCGGCGGCGATGGCGGCCTGCACGACCTTGGCGCCCACCTTCAGGCAGGCGCAGACCAGCGGCCCCTTGTCGACCGGCGCGCCGGGCGGGCGACCGAACAGCAGGGCCGAGCGGGCTTCGGACGTCAGCAGCGGTTCGGCGAACAGTTCGGCCAGCCAATCGCGGGGCGGCAGGCGGCCGTTGATGGTGATGTAGAGGATCGCGACCAGCCGGCCGTCGCGCAGCCAGGCGTCGCGGCGCGCGCCGGTGGCGGCGTCTTCATAGGTCACGAGTTCGCCGGCCAGATCCTTTGAAAGACCCTTGGACAGGGCCTTGCGCAAGGCGGCGCGTTCGACCTCGTCGCCCCGGCCGGCGAACTCGTGTTGCTGGCAGGCGTCTTGGGGGATGCGCCGCCAGACGAGGGACAGCCCGGTGGGGGGCGCCAGGCTGTCCCGCGTGAGAAAGAAGCCCTTCCAGGTCTCGCGATAGGCGCGGATCCGGGCGGGGGTGTGCTTGAACTCCGGTTGGCCGGACGTGGGGTCCAGATTGGCCGCGATCAGCGGGTTGGAACGCCCCGACGGCGCGAAGGCGTCGGTCCAGTGCATGGGCATGAACACCCCGCCGGGCCGCTGGCGGTCGGTGATCTTGGCCAGCGCAACCGCCTCGCCGCGCGCGGTGATCACCCGGGTCAGGGCGCCGTCCTTGAGGCCCTGGGCCTCGGCGTCGGCAGGGTGGATCTCGACGAACGGCTCGGGGGCGTGGCGGCACAGGTCGGGGGCCAGGCCCGTGCGGGTCATGGTGTGCCACTGGTCGCGGATGCGGCCGGTGTTCAGCGACATCGGATAGGCCGCGTCGACCGCGTCGACGGGCCCCTTGGGCCGGGTCGGGATCATCCGGGCGCGGCCGTCCGGAGTCTGGAAGCGGCCGTTCTCGAACAGGCGGGGCGTGCCCTGGCCGTCGGCCGCCACCGGCCATTGGACCGGCAGGAGATCGGCGTAAGCCTCTGGCGTCAAAGCCGAAAGTCCCGACAAGTTCAGAAGGCGATCGGTGTTCTCATAGGCCGTCAGGCGGGCCCATTCGCGGAACACGCTGGCCTGCGAGGCCCAGCCGAAACCGTCGAAGCCCATGGCCTTGGCGACGTCCGCGATGATCCGCCAGTCGGCGCGGGTCTGGCCGGGCGCGGGGAACAGGGCCCGCTGGCGCGAGATCCGGCGCTCGGAATTGGTCACCGTGCCGTCCTTCTCGCCCCAGGCCAGGGCCGGCAGCTTGACGTCGGCGAAGGTCGTGGTGTCGGTCTCGACGCAGTCGGACACCACCACGAACGGGCAGCGCTCCAGCGCCTCGCGCACGCGATCGGCGTCGGGCATCGAGACGGCGGGATTGGTGGCCATCACCCAGACCGCCTTGATCTTGCCGGCGTGGATGGCCTCGAACATGTCGACAGCCTTGAGGCCCGGGGCGCGGGCGGTGTCGGGCGCGCCCCAGAAGCGGGCGACGCGGTCGCGGTCGGCCGGGGCGAAGTCCATGTGGCCGGCCAGGGTGTTGGCCATGCCGCCGGTCTCGCGCCCGCCCATGGCGTTGGGCTGGCCGGTGATCGAGAACGGGCAGGCGCCCGGCTTGCCGATCCGCCCGGTCGCCAGGTGGGCGTTGAGGATCGACAGCCCCTTGGCGGTGCCCTGGGCCGACTGGTTGGCGCCCATCGAGAACAGGCTGACCGTGCGCTCGTGGGCGGCGAACAGGTCGTAGAAGGTCAGCAGGTCTTCCACCGGCACGCCGCAGTCGGCGGCCACGGCGGCGGGCGACTGGTCGAGGTCCGTCAGGGCCGCCTCCACGGCGTCGAAACCGTTCACGTGGGCGGCGATGTAGTTGCGGTCGATGGCGTCGATGCGGATCAGGTGGGCCAACAGCCCGTTCCACAGCCGCACGTCGCTCTGCGGGGCGATGGCCAGGTGCAGGTCGGCGCCCTCGGCGGTGTCGGTGCGGCGCGGGTCGATGACCACGTGCTTCTGGCCGCGCGCCTTGGCAGCCTCCATGCGGCGGAAGAGGACGGGATGGGTCCAGGCGGCGTTGTGGCCGCTGAACACCACCAGGTCGGCCAGGTCCAGGTCCTCATAGCAGCCGGGCACCAGGTCGGCCCCGAACGCCTGCTTGTGGGCCGCCACGGCCGAGGCCATGCAGAGCCGGCTGTTGGTGTCGATGTTGCCCGAGCCGATGAAGCCCTTCATCAGCTTGTTGGCGACGTAGTAGTCCTCGGTCAGCAGTTGGCCCGAGACGTAGAAGGCCACGCTGTCCGGCCCGTGCCTGGCGATGGTGTCCTTGAAGCGCTTGGCGACCAGGGCGGTGGCGTCGGTCCAGTTCGCGACCTTGCCGCCGATGGTCGGCTCCAGCAGCCGGCCCTGCAGGCTGACCGTGGCCCCCAGGGCCGTGCCCTTTGAGCACAGGCGGCCGAGGTTGGCGGGGTGGGCGGTGTCGCCGACCACGGACAAGGCTCTTCCCTCACCGACAGCGCCGGTCACGCCGCAGCCGACCCCGCAATAGGGGCAGGCGGTCTTGACCGTGATCGCGCCGCCGCCGTCGGCCATCACACCACCGCCGTCGCCAGGCTGAGCAGCAGGCGGCCGTCGCGCACCTCCAGCGGCACCACCGGCGTGCAGCCCTTGCCCTTGTCGGCGCCCATGGGCTCGCCGCTGGCCAGGTCGATCGACCAGTTGTGCAACGGGCAGGCCACGGCGCGGCCGTGGACGATGCCCTGGCTCAGCGGACCGCCCTTGTGCGGACAAGCGTCCATCAGGGCGAACACCTCGCCGTCGCCGGTGCGGAAGATGGCGATGTCGCCGCGCGGGCTGGTGACGCGCCGCGCGCCGCGACGCGGGATGTCGGTCACGGCGCCGACGTCGATCCAGACCGGCTCGATCGCGACGGGGGGCGGAACATGCGCGTTCATGCGGGGACGAACTCCATCCGGCGGCTCATGGGGGTGAATTCCTCGGTATGGCGGCCGGCCACGCGCTCGGCCCAGGGGTCGATGCGGGCGAAGCGCTGCGAGAACACGAAGCGGTCGTAGAGGGCCTTGCGCGTGTCCGGATCGGTGACCTGGGCCTGGATGCTTTCGAGCCCGACGCGCGCCATCCACTTGTAGACCCGCTCCAGGTACCAGCCCTCTTCGCGGTACAGCTGCATGGCCGCAGCGATCACCCAGACGGCCTCGTCCTCGGAGGCGACGTGGGTCAGCACCTTGGTGCCCTGGATGTGCAGGCCAGCGGCGCCGCCGATGTGGATCTCGTAGCCGCTGTCGACGCAGACCACGCCGAAGTCCTTGCAGGTGGCCTCGGCGCAGTTGCGCGGGCAGCCCGAGACCGCCAGCTTGACCTTGGCCGGCGCCCACGAGCCCCACAGGAACTTCTCCAGGCGGATGCCCAGGCCCGTGGAGTCCTGGGTGCCGAACCGGCACCAGTCGCTGCCGACGCAGGTCTTCACCGTGCGCAGACCCTTGGCGTAGGCG
>NZ_JBFTZS010000396.1:0-5424 GCF_056406675.1 Caulobacter sp. P1_B12_2
CTCGGTGGCCGAGGGCGTGGCCTCCGCGCCCGCCGTCCGCGCCCTGGCGCTCGCTGGGGGTCGAGACCCCGATCTGCGAAGCCGTCGCCGCCATCCTGGCCGGCGAGGTCGACGTCGACAGCGCTATTCTCGGCCTGCTGTCGCGGCCGCTGAAGGCCGAAGTCTAGGCGCCGTGCGTCCTTCGAGGCTCGGCTCCGCCTCGCACCTCAGGATGAGGAAGTTTGTGAGCCGCCCTATACTGAATACTGAATTCCTCATCCTGAGGCGCCCGCTTAGCGGGCCTCGAAGGACGCAGGGCCTTTCCACCTAAGCCAAGGACCACCGCCATGCCGCTCTACGCCATCGTCTGCAAGGACAAGCCCGGCCTGCTCGAGACCCGCCTGGCCACTCGCCCGACCCACCTGGACTATCTGAAGGACGCTCCGAACCTGAAGCTGGCCGGCCCGCTGCTGGACGACGAAGGCAATCCGAACGGCTCGATCCTGATCCTCGAGGCCGACGACAAGGCCGCCGTCCGGACCTGGGCCGACAACGACCCCTACACCCTGGCGGGCGTGTTCGAGAGCGTCGAGATCCATCCCTGGCGGGTGGTCATCGGCTCGCTCTAGCCGCCATGCCGCTGTTCGCCCTGCATTGCCTGGACCGGCCGGACGCCGCGTCGCTGCGCGCGGCGACACGGCCCGCGCATCTGGCCTATGTCCGCGCCGAGGCGGCCCAGTACCGGTTCGGGGCCTATCTGCTGGACGAGGCGGGGGCGATGTGCGGCTCGCTGATGGCGGTTGAGTGCGCCGACCTGGCGGCCGCGCGGCGCTTCTCGGCCGCCGATCCCTACACCCAGGCCGGGCTGTTCGCGCGGATCGACATCCACGAGTGGCCGGTGGGAATCGACGCGGCCCCAGGACAGGGCGCGCCGTGAACCCCGCCCGCCCCGTGTCCGGAACTCCGCTGTGCCCGCTGGACGAGATCGCCTCGCCCGGCGCGCGCGGCTTCCGCTTCCGGGTCGAGGACGCGGTGTTCGCCGGCTTCGTGGTGCGGCGGGGCGAGGGGGTGGTCGGCTATGTCGACAGCTGCCCGCACGCCGGCTGGCCCCTGGCCGGACCGAACGGCCGGTTCCTGACCCGCGAGAACGACCTGATCCTCTGCGCCGGCCACGCGGCCCTGTTCCGCATCGAGGACGGAGCGATGGTGGCCGGTCCCTGCCAGAACGTCAGCCTGACGCCGTGGCCGGTGCGGGTGGTGGACGGCGTCGTCGTCACCAGCTGAGAGAACGCCGGTCGCCAAGCGTCATGGTCAAGGTTAGGGTCGCCCGAACCGAACGGGACAGGGCGCGACATGGACATCATTCTGCTGCAGCCGGGCGAGCCGGAGATCGTCTATCCCCCGGCCAATCCCAAGATCGACGGCATGCCCGCCGCCGTGATCGGCGGCTTCGATCCCAGCCAGTGCGTACAGCTGACCGCCTTCGGCCAGGACCTGAAAGCGCCGGCCTCGGCGACCGCGCCGCCGGTGACCACCTTCACCGTGATCAAGCCCGTCGACGCCCTGTCGGTGAAGCTCTACGAGTTCTGCCTGCGGTCCAAGCCCCTGGGCGAGGGCCGCGAGCGCCCCACCTATCTGCACCGGGTGAGCAACGGCGTCCTGATGTTCACCGTCGCCCTGCGCGACGCGGCGATCGCCGACATCCAGCTGGAGACCCAGGCCGACGGATCGACCACCGAGCGCCTGACCCTTGCCCCCTCCGAGATGCTTTGGACCTACTACTTCAATGGGGGCGAGACGCTGCACACCGGCTGGAGCACCCTTCTGAAGGGGCCTATCGCCAGCTTCACCGCCTGACCGTTCCTTAACCCCTCGGGCTTAAGCTTCCCCGCGACTGAAACCGGGAAACCGCGCCATGGCCGACGGGTCCAATCCGAATTTCGACGGCGAACTGACCGACGCCCACGATGCGCGCGGCCTGGGGGCCAAGCTGCGCTCGTTCGCCAAGGTCAATCCGCGCTTCGCCCCGAACCTGGCCCGCACCATGCTGGCCAAGCGCGACCCCGCGGTGGTCGAGGCCTTCAACGCCCACAGCGAAAAGGTCGGCTACGAGTTCACCTCGGGCTGGGCCTCCAACAACATTCCGTTCGTCACCCCCGTGCTGCGCGACTTCGTCGCCAAGCGGGATGACTCGCCGATCCGCTATCTGGAAATCGGCGCCTATGAGGGCCGCAACCTGGCCTTCATGGACTGGCTGATCCCCGGCCGGCTGGACGTGACGGTGATCGACCCCTGGTTCGACGAGGCTTTGAACCCGGAAGAGAAGTACCACGCGGTCGAGCCGCGCTTTCACCGCAACATGGCCAAGACCGGCTTCCGGTCGATGAGCGCCCGCAAGGGCTTCTCGACCTACGAGCTGCCCCGGATGCTGGCGGCCGGCGAGCAGTTCGACCTGATCTATGTCGACGGCAGCCACACGGCTCTGGCCGTGCTGATCGACCTGTGCTTCTGCGCCAGCCTGCTCAGCGTGGGCGGCATGATGGTGCTGGACGACTACTGGCACGACATCAGCGAGATTGGCGGTCCGGGCGTGAAGCAGGCCACCGACCAGTTCTTCGGCGCGTTCGGGCGCTATTTCGAGATCACCGCGGTGTACCGGCAGGTGGCGCTGACGAAGATCGCGGAAATTCCGCGGTAGGTGACGTCGCGATCACACTAACATTGTCGTCCCGGACAAGCGCGTAGCGCGCAGATCCGGGGCCGCCATGAAGCGCGGCGCTCAGGCGTCGGTCCCGGGTCTTCGCTTCGCTACGCCCGGGATGACAAACGTTGTTGAAGTCCCGCGCTAGACCCGCTTCTCTGCCGAAAAGTCCGCCAGGTCCTCGATCAGCGACTTGGCCGCTTGAGCCACCAGCGCGCCGCCCTTTTCCGGCGTGGCCTGGGCCGGGTCCGAGCCCATGCGGCCGTCGGCGTAGCGGGCGCGGAAGTCCAGGGCCTCGCGGATCGGGCCGGTCGGGGCGATCTTCGGTGCGTACGGGACATCCTTGATGGTGTCCGGATAGCCCCACTGGGTCACCGCGATCTCGGACGGCGTCGCATGGCTGCCGTGGCCGACCGGGAACTGCTGGTTGGCGAGGCTGAGCACGCCCTTCAGGTCCCACCAGTTCTTGAGCTTCAGAGCGAACGGGGCACGCTCCCGGCGGAAGCTGTACTCGGCGTAGATCTCCGAGAAGGCCGCCTCGATCGAGGCGACATTGCCGCCGTGGCCGTTGAGGAAATAGATCTTCTCGAAGCCGTGGGCGCCCAGCGACCGCACCCAGTCGCCGATCGCGGCGATGAAGGTCGAGGGCCGCAGGAAGATCGTCCCCGGAAAGGCCAGGTGATGCTGGGCCATGCCGACATTGAAGGTCGGGGCCACCAGCACCGTGTCCGACAACTTGGACGCCTCGTGAGAAATGATCTCCGGGCACAGCCAGTCGGTGCCCAGCAGGCCCGTCGGCCCGTGCTGCTCGTTCGAGCCGATCGGCACCACCACCGTCTTCGACGTCGCCAGATAAGCCTCGATCTCGGGCCAGGTCGAAAGGGCGAGCAGCATGGCTGGAAACTCCGCGAGAAATCCTGAGCGGCGCTGGGGAAAGCGCGCGCCTACAACTTGGGCACGGCAATACGCCCATCCTAGGGTCAAGCCGATCCCATTTTGGCGACAGGAGAGCCGTCCATGACGCTCAAACTCGGCGACATCGCCCCCGACTTCACCCAGGACACCACCGAAGGCCCGATCCATTTCCACGACTGGGCCGACGGCCGGTGGGTGGTGCTGTTTTCGCACCCCAAGGACTTCACGCCCGTCTGCACCACCGAGCTGGGCGCCGTGGCGCGCCTGAAGCCCGAGTTCGACAAGCGTGGCGTCAAGGTGATCGGCCTGTCGGTCGATCCGGCCGACAACCACGCCCGGTGGGCCGCCGACATCGCCGAGACCCAAGGGTTCGCCCCGAACTTCCCGCTGATCGCCGACACCGACCTGTCGGTCTCCAAGCTCTACGGCATGCTGCCGGCCGACACGGCGGGGAGCTCGGAAGGCCGCACGGCCGCGACGAACGCCACCGTGCGCAACGTCTTCATCATCGCGCCCGACAAGACCCTCAAGCTGATCCTGGTTTATCCGATGACCACGGGCCGCAACTTCGACGAGATCCTGCGGGTCATCGACTCCCTGCAGCTGACCGCCGCCCACAAGGTGGCCACCCCGGCAGACTGGAAGCAGGGCCAGGACGTGATCATCGTCCCCTCGGTCAGCGACGAGGACGCCAAGGGGCTGTTCCCGGCCGGCTGGACCACCCACAAGCCCTATCTGCGGACCACCAAGCAGCCGGGGTGAGAGATTCCGCGCCTTCCCCGACCTACCGTCATCCCGGGCCTGGCGCGCATAACTCCGCCGCAACAAGACCAAGGGAGTAGACGGCGTGAGCGACGGACAGGTTTTTCCGGTTCCCGACGACTGGGCGGGCAAGGCCCATATCGACGCCGCCGGCTATGAGGCCGCCCTGGCCCGGGTCGAGGCCGATCCCGAGGGCTATTGGCGCGACCTGGCCGGCCGGCTGGACTGGATCCAGGCCCCGACCAGGATCAAGGACGTCTCGTTCGCCAAGGACGACTTCCGCATCCGCTGGTACGCCGACGGGGTGCTGAACGCCTCGGTCAACTGCCTGGACCGCCACCTGCCGCACCGCAAGGACGACGTGGCCCTGATCTTCGAGGGCGACGATCCCGGCGTCTCGTTCAAGGTCACCTATGGCGAACTGCACGCGCAGGTCTGCCGAATGGCCAATGTCCTCAAGGACCAGGGCGTCCAGAAGGGCGACCGGGTGACGATCTACCTGCCGATGATCCCGATCGCGGCGGTGGCGATGCTGGCCTGCGCCCGGATCGGGGCGGTGCACTCGGTGGTGTTCGGCGGCTTCTCGCCGGACTCGATCGCCGGCCGCATCCAGGACTGCGCCTCGCATTTCGTGATCACCGCCGACGAAGGTCGTCGCGGCGGCAAGCGCGTGCCGCTGAAGGCCAATATCGACAAGGCGCTGGAGAGCTGCCCCTGGGTCGGCAAGGTGCTGATGGTCCGTTGGACGGGGGCCGACGTGCCGCTGGTCCACGGCCGCGACATCGTCTGGGACGACGTCAAGGACAGCGTCTCCGCCGACTGCCCGCCCGAGCCGATGAACGCCGAGGATCCGCTGTTCATCCTCTACACCTCCGGCTCGACGGGTAAGCCCAAGGGCGTGCTGCACACCACCGGCGGCTACCTGGCCTGGGCCGGCTGGACCCACGAGGCGGTGTTCGACTACCGCCCGGGAGAGGTCTTCTGGTGCACCGCCGACGTCGGCTGGGTGACGGGCCACAGCTATGTGGTCTACGGCCCGCTGGCCAACGGCGGGACCAGCCTGATCG
>NZ_JBFTZS010000397.1:0-4372 GCF_056406675.1 Caulobacter sp. P1_B12_2
GCTCCAGCCGCTCCAGCCGGTAGGCCTCTGAACTCCGGCCCGCTTGGCGAGTGAAAGACCGCTTCCCGCGTTGGACTAATGTCCGCGGAAGGCGCGACCTGGCCAACGACCCAGACATCCCCAGGGCAGGGTCGATCAGCGCTATCGACGCCAGCGGCTGAATGTCCGGAATTCGGCGCGGTCCCGAGGGCGGCTTCTGGCGCGACTCGGCCGACTGTTCAGACCTGAGCTCGACGAGCCTCTGCGGTTGATTGGCCAATCCACGCCAACCGGCGAGCAATGACTTGCACCAGCTTGACGGTCCCGCTCGCGGTTCAGTTCATCGAGGTGGCCGGATCCATAATGGAGACCGCGATGCTAGTCAGGATCTTGCGATTTTCGTCGCTGACATCAAAGCGCAGCGCCCGATGCTCCGCGACCGTGTCGGCATTGTCGCGCAGCCACTCTCCGGCGATTTTGACCGCTTCGAGACGCGCCGCGTCGAGATCAGGGAAATCGGTGCCGACCAGATCCTTCATCTGGTGGCCGTCTGACAGATGAAAATAGTATTTTCGCATGTCAGGCCTCGTTCGTCCTCCAAGGTGGGCAAGCCCGTAATCTAACCCGTCCCACCGATCACGGCGAGACCCTCGGCCCGCCGACCGCCCGAGACGCGAATGACGCCCGGAGCTTTTCAGTCGGCGACCGCGCCCGCCGGCTCGCGTGTCTGCAGGGCGTGGCGAACCGCCTTCTGAAGATCATCGATGCGGAACGGTTTGCGCAGAAGGGCGCCAAGCCCGATCACCTTGTCCACCGCGTCCATGTCGGCATAGCCCGTCGCCAGGATGATCGGCAGGTTTGGCGCGCCCTCACGAGCCATCTGCACCACCTCCACGCCGTTCATGCCGGGCATGGCGTAATCGACAATCAGCAGGTCGGGCTCGTCCGAGCGGAGACTGGCCACGCCTTCCTGTCCGCTGGAGGCTTGGCTGACCTGATAGCCGAGCATTTCCAGGCATTCGACGATGAACCGGCGCACGCCGGCGTCGTCGTCGATAACCAGGATGCGGCCCTGACCGCGTTGGGTCTCGGAGATGTCGGTGGGCGTGCTGTCGGTGGCGCTCGCGGCCGCAGCCAGAGGCAGCCAGRGGGTGAAACTCGCGCCCGCCCCCTCGTCGCTCTCGATCTGCACCGTCCCCCCCGATTGGCGGGCAATTCCAAAGACCTGGCTGAGCCCCAGGCCGGTACCCTTGCCGATCGGCTTGGTGGTGAAGAACGGATCGAAGATTTTCGACAACAGGTGGCGGGGGATTCCCGTACCGGTATCGACGACCCTGACCACGCCGTAGGCGCCAGGCGCGAGGGCGTCGTCGTTGGCGGATCCGACCGAGGTCTCGATGGTCAGGACGCCGCCGTCAGGCATGGCGTCGCGAGCATTGATCGCCAGGTTGAGAATGGCCAGCTCCAGCTGGTTCTCGTCGGCCATCGCCCAGGGCGCGTGGTTGGAAAGCTGCGTGACGATGCGGATCTGCGGTCCGATCGTGCGGATCAGCAGATCGTTCATGCCAACGATCAGGCCGTTCAGGTCGACAGGGCGAAGCGTCAGGCGCTGGGTCCGCGAGAACGCCAACAGCTGATGGGTCAGCTTGGCTGCCCGTTCGGCCGCCTCCGCCGCGAACTTGGCCAGGCGCAGGACGCGCTCCTCGTCGGTTCGGCGCTGGATCATTTCCAGATTGCCGAAGATCACCGTCAGCAGGTTGTTGAAGTCGTGGGCGATGCCGCCGGTGAGCCGGCCGACCGCTTCCATCTTCTGGGACTGTACAAGGGCGGCCTGAGCGCGCTCGCGCTCGGAGACTTCCTGCATCAGCTGGTTGTTGGCCTGCGACAGCTCCTCAGTGCGGGCCAGGATCCTGGTCTCGAGCGTGGCGTTGAGATGCCGCAACCCTTCCTCGGCCGTCTGAAGCTCTTCAAGCCGCCGACGAGCCTMGTATTGGCGTCGACGCACGCGCAGAGCCGAGGTCACGGCGCTCGACAAGGTCTCGCCATGGATCGGCCGCTCCAACACCACGACGTTGCCGAGGGCGGCCAGGGTGGCCAAGGCCTCCGGCGCGCGTCGCCCCGAGCGTTTCGTGGCCAGCAGGATGAAGGGGAAGTCCGACCATGTGGGCTGTTGATCGAGCCAGGCCGACAGGGCGGAGCGATCGGCGTCAGCCAGCGACTCCTCGGTGACCAACGCCGTGCCGKCGCCGAGGGCCAGTTCCACGGCGAGCGATTGAGCGCTGTCGCAGACCTGCGACTGTTGGCCCTGTTTGGACAGGAGCTGAGCGATGACCTGGGCGTCCCGGCCGCGCAAGGCCAGAACCAGGATACGTTCCTCCACGCTCACCCCGCGTCGGCCGCGGGATCGGCGGCAAGCAGCGGCGTGGTGCCGCGATAAGTTGGAAGGCCGGTCATCACGCCTTCGAAGTCCTTGAGCGGCTCGCCGATGATGATGCCGCCGACGCCCAGCCTGAACTCGCGAATGCTGGCTTCGTGGGCGGTCGTGCGGCTCTTGGCCACCGAGATGGCCTTGAGCATGTTGCCCTGGGCTTCGAAGTAACGGAACAGCACGATGGTGTCGGACAGGTAACTGAGATCAACCTCGGAGCGGACCTCGCCGATGATGCCGTGCTGGCCCAGGATCAGGATGGTGATCACGCCTTGCTGGTTCAGATAGCTCAGCATCTCGTGCATCTGCAGCATCAGGAACTTCTCGCCCGGCATGGCTTGCAGGTAGGCGTTGAGGCTGTCGATGACGATGAACTTGACGTCTTCGACCTCGACGGCGCGACGCACCCAGCTGGCGAACTCGCCCGGTGAGAGATCCGCGGGGTCGATCTGGATGACCTGCAGGGCGCCCGAGGCGATGTGCGGCTCCAGGTCCAGGCCCATCGACCGCGACCGAGCGAGCATCGTGGCTCGCCCTTCGTCGAACAGGTAATAGACGGCCTTCTCGCCGCGCTCGATGGCGCTGACCGCGCAGCGTACCGCCGTGCTGGTCTTGCCCACGCCGGAGGGGCCGTTGAGCAAGGCGTTGGTGCCGGCCGACAGCCCTCCGCCCAGCATCTGGTCCAGGCGCTCCAGTCCGGTCGTGACCTGGGTTTCGGAAAACGCGCTGTGGTGCTCGGCGGCGATCAGGCGCGGGAACACCGATACGCCGCCGGTCTCAATGATGAAGTCGTGGAAGCCGCCGCGATACTTGACGCCGCGCATCTTGACGACCCGCAGGCGTCTGCGCTCGGTGCCGTACTCCTGCGCGGCCTGTTCAAGCGTGATGACGCCATGGGCGATGCTGTGCAGTTGCAAGTCGCCAGGATCGGAGCTGCGGTCGTCCAGCATCAGGACGGTGCAGTTGCGGGTCGAGAAATATTGCTTCAGGGCCAGGATCTGCCGACGATAGCGCAGCGAGTTTTGCGCCAGCAGGCGCATTTCCGAAAGGCTGTCGAACACCACGCGGGCAGGGCGCAGGCGATCGACGCATTCCATGACGCCCTGGATCGTCTCGCCCAGTTCGACCTCGGACGGCTCCAGGATCGATTGCTCGCTGTCGGGGTCCAGCCCCTCCTCGTTGACCAGTTCGAACAGCTCGATGCCGTCAAGATCCCAGTCRTGGCTGCGGGCGACCTCGGTCAGTTCCGCCGCGGTCTCCGACAAGGTGATGTAAAGGCCGGGTTCCCCCAGACGCGCGCCTTCCAGCAAATACTGCAAGGCGATGGTCGTCTTGCCGCTGCCCGGCGTGCCTTCAAGCAAATAGGCGCGATTGCTCGTCAAACCGCCGCCCAGAATGCTGTCGAGTTCGGCGATCCCCGTGGATATACGCGGCGCGGCGGAAGGTGAAGATTGGGGCGGCATGGTTTCCACGTCTGGCGCGCGAGAGCGCGGGGTCACGGGTAAACGAGCTTGGCCAGGTTTGGCTGCGGCGACTGCCGGAAAAGCATCGATAGAGAGAAGCAATGGTCGTGCGAGCTGGCTGCTCGGCGTCCTGCTCCCAGCGGTCGCCTTTGGCGTAGTTCAAGACCAATCTGTCCACGGTCACATTAGCTAACGGACGTCGTCGGTAGCCGCCTTTTTCGCCGGAAGGTCCGGATACTGGAACGATGTCGACGTCCGGTTATGGCGCAGTGTCGCCCGCTCAGCCCGCGAGTCAAATTGCAGGCGAGATTGACCAACACGAGCGACGGAGCAGCTTCTATCGAGCTGCCCCTAGAAGGCACGGACCGCTCCCGCTTGGGCCGCTGGACTTGGCGCAAAGTAGGATTGGCAAAACCGGAACGAGCTTAAGGGACTTTACCATCTTCTCGGTCGCGGTCTTGTACTTGACGAAGTGGGGGGCCTTGAGGTGAGCCTCATAGGC
>NZ_JBFTZS010000398.1:0-4370 GCF_056406675.1 Caulobacter sp. P1_B12_2
GCCGGGAAGGGCGCGCCCTGCTGCATCTGGGTGATCAGTTGCTTGGCGCCGTTCTCGGCCACTTCCATGCCGCCGACGCGCCCGGCGTCGATGAACACTTCGCTGACCTGATACTGCGGTTTGCTGGCGGCCTCGGCTTGGCGGCGCTCGAAAGCCTTGATCTGGTCGTCGCCGATCCGCAGGCGCGAACCGTAGCGGCCGCTGATCCAGGCCTGCCAGCTGCTGTCGGCGCGGATCTGCGCCTTCCAGGTGTCGATGCCGACGCCTTGAGCCGACAGCGACTGCGCCAGCTGGTCGGGCGTCATGTTGTTGCCCTTGGCGATGTCCTGGATCTGCTCCTCGATCTCCTTGTCGGTGGAGATGATCGTGATCTTCTGAGCCTTCTCGACCCGACGCAGTTCCTGCATCTGGACGTGCTCGTCGATCAGAGACCGCAGGGCTTCCTGCTCCAGCTGGGGCAGGTTCTCCTGGGTCGGCTGCATGCCCGACGTCACCATCAGCAGGCGCATGCGCTGCATCAGGTCGTAGCTGGAGATGATGTCGTCGTTGACGACCGCCGCCACGCTCTCCGACAGCGGATTGGCGGGCCGGGCGGCCGGGGCCGTCTCGGGCGCCGGCGCAGCCGCGGGCGCGGCCTCCTGAGCCAGGGCGGGCAGGCCGAGGCTCGCCACGGTCAAGGCGAGGATGGAAGCGGTGCAGGCCGCCAGTTTCGTCACGCTACGCGCAGACCGCATCGGTATTGTCGTTCCTCTAGACGCGTCCAAAGGAAGGCGCGCGCTTTATCGCGCGTCCCCCGACGCGGTGACATTCTAATCGCTGTACAATGTGTCGCCCAATGTGGCGAGCGTTAGGCGCAGCACCACGGATTGGTCGGCTCTCAATTTCAGGCCATTGACGGTCTGAGTGTAGCGATCCTCGTTCTGGTAGATGACATCCACGCGGATGCAATCGTCTTTGTAGTAGACGCCCAGGTCCCGCCGGGTCCAGGACCACTTGCTGTCGCTGGCAGGCAGACCGAAGGCGCGGGCGTCCTGGTACGAAAGCCGTCCCAGGGCGGTGACGCCCCAGTTCGCGCGAATCTTGTAGTCGCCGACGAAGTCGAGGTTTTCCTGGCGGAAGCCCGAGGTGTCCTTGTTGTCCTTAAGGTAGCGCAAGGATCCGAACCCGCGGGAGCCCGAGGCGTCGAGGCCGGCTTCCAGGCGGTTCAGCTTGCTGGTGTCGTCGTCGAAGCGGGCGCGCGTGAAGGCGGTGATCCCGCGGAACGGGGTGACCGTGGCCGCCACGATCCAGTCGGAGGCCTTTTGATCCAGGCCCGCGCGGGTGGGCATCAGCGGGTCGACCTTGGTGCGCAGGCTGCGGCCCAACAGGAAGCTGCCGCCTCGACCGTCGGCGAGTTTCACCGTGGCGCGGCCGGCGACGTTCATCCGCGTACCGCCTTCGTAGAGGTCGAAGCCGGGCGACTTGTTGACGTCGAACAGATTGGTTTCGTCGAGTTCGAAGTTGGTGCTGTCTTCGTTGAAGTAGATCGGGTTGCCGGCCGCGTCACGGGCGACGACGATCGGCACCCGTGAGCTGTCCGACCCGGCGGCCAACTGGACCAACGGCTCCAGCACCACGCTGCCGCCGTTCTTCAACGGCTTGAACAACGGCAGGCTCAGATCGACCCCCGCGACGCCGAGCCCGCGCGAATAGTTGATGTTGGTGGTCGTGTCGCCCGCCGCCATGGCGCTGGCCGGCAGGAAGACGTCGCTGACGCGATAGGCGTCGCCGCGCGCCTGGGCGAAGGGCTCGACGCGCAGGCCGGGGCCCAGGATCATGCTGGCGCGCCAGTCGCCCTCGACCGTCCCGCGAACGGAATCCACGCCGTCTTTGCCCTTGTAGTCGACATAGGCGTAGGGCGGTTCGCCGAACTGCGACTCCGAACGGGTCAGGACCACGCCCGAACCCTGGACCCGAAGACGGCCGCCCAGGAGATGCGATTCCGGCTCCCAGCGCGCCTCGACCAGAGGCCCGATCAGCGGGAAGGCGCCGCTGTTCTCGAACCGGTTGGCCAGGCCCGTGCCAGGATCGATCTGCACGACCCGCAAGCCCTGCACCGAGACCATCGAGGCCGACAGATAGGACCGATCCGACTGGCGGTTGGTGTAGATCTGGGACACCAGGCGATGGTCGTCGGCCGTGAACTGGCCGCGCTGCTGGTAGACGTCGCCGATGTCGTAGTCGTCGAAGATCAGCGCCTGCGAGGCCCGCTCGGCGGTGAAGCCCCACTTCCACTTCTCGTCGATGTCGAACAGACCCTTGGCCAGGATGTAGCTCTTGGCCGTGGCCTCGCCGAAGCGGTCGCCGTGGTTGTCGAAGTCCTTGTCGTACGTTCCGCCGACCCGCGCCTCGACATAGCCCGAGTAGAACCGCTTGCGGTATTCCGCGTTCAGGAACGGATTAACTTTCGTGTTGAATTGAGGGGTTACCACCAAATCTTGAGACGGCGACAACACGAACAGATAGGGCTGCTGATAGACGAAACCACGCTTCTTGGAGATGCCGATCTTGGGCGTCAGGAAGCCGGAGCGGCGCTCGGTCTGGGGATCCGGGTGCCAGAACACCGGCAGGTACATCAGGGGGGCGCCCCACAGGCGGATCGTCGCGCCGTGGTAGTAGACCAGGTGCTTGTTCTTGTCCTGGACCACCTTGTCGGCCTGGATGCTCCAGGTCGGCTTGGGTTTTGCCGCGCACACCTCGCAAGGGGTGTAGATCGCCTTGTTCAGTTCGGTGATCTGCTCGTTGCGGCGCACGGCGCTGTCGGCGGCGATCTTGATGTTCTTGTCGAGACGGGCCGAGAAGCCGCGCGCGAAGCCGGCCTTCAGCTCCTTGTCCATGGTCATGTCGTCGGCGAACTGGGCGGTGCCGTCGGCGTTGATCAGGGTCACATGGCCGTGCGCGGTGACCACCTCGGCCTTGGTGTCGTAGACCACTTCGTCGGCGCGCAGGGTGCGGCCTTGATAGCGGGCCTCGACGTCGCCGCGGGCGGTCATCTTCTGATTGGCGTCGTCGCGGATCAGAAGGTCGGACTCCAGATAGTAGCCGGTGTCGCCCAAGCCGTCGTCCGCGGCCGTGGGCGGCGCGGGGGCGGCGGGGATGGTGGCGAGCGGCTGCTGCGCCTGGGTCGAACCGACCAGGGCGAGCCAAGCCGCTCCGGCCAGCAGGACCGCACGGCCCTTTTCTCTCGCCCCCCAGCGAAGCTCCAACATCAACGACCTCGATCCCGACACAGACTCAACCATCCTCGGTATAGCAAAGCAGGGTCAGACCCGCCAAAAGCGCCACGATCGGCGGAGTCCATGCGGCCATGGCCGGCGTCAGCACGTCGGCTTTGCCCAGTGCGCCACACAGCTCGTTAAAGAAGAAGAAACCAAACCCCAACGTCACGCCGGCGCCGGCCAGGCCCGCCAAGCCGCCCAGCCGCATCAGCCGCAGCGAGAAGGCGGCCGCCAGCACAGACATCGCCGCGAACAGCACCGGCGTGGCCAGAACCTGTTGCAGCCGCAGCCGGAAGGGAATCGACGAGAATCCCGCCGCCTCGGTGCGCTTGATGGTCTCGGGCAGCAGCCAGACCGCGATGGCCTGGGGATTGTTGAACCGTTCGGACGCCGTGCGGTCGTCCAGGTTCGACGGCATGGTGTAGGTCTCCGAGCGGATCGCCCCGGCGCCCGGCATCGCCACGCGCACGCCCGACAGCCGCCAGAAGCCGGGCTCCAGCCGGGCCTCGTCCGCCTCGATGCGCTGGGAGAATTGCAGGGTGCCGTTGGGCTGCACCGCGTAGACGAACAGCGACACGCCGCGCAGGCGGACCGCGCCGTCGACCTGGTCGCGGGCCCGGGCGCGAATGACCACCTGGGTCTTCTCGTCGCCCTGACGCAGCCACAGACCCTTGGGGGCCGACTTCACATAGCTTTCCATCAGCGCGTCGCGCGAGGTTTCGAACTGGGCGCTCATCGCCGAGGTCAGCGGATTGAGCAGGGTCAGGGTCACCACGCCGATCACGAAGGCGGCGACCGCCGCCGGCATGATGAAGCGCCAGGCCGAAACGCCCGCCGCCCGCATGGCGATCAGTTCGCTGCGGCGGTTCAGCCCCACGAACGCGCCCAGGGTTCCGAACAGGAAGATGAAAGGCGTCAGCACCAGGATGGTGGCGGGGGCCTGCAGCACGGTCAGGAACAGCAGTTCGGCGAACCCGACCTCGGCCCGGGTGCCGACATTCTTCGAAATGTCCACGAAGGCGATCAGCATGACCAGCACGCTGACGACCGCGAGCGCGGCCACCAGCCCGCTCAGGGTCTTTCTGAGCACATAGCGCTCGATCATGCCGACGC
>NZ_JBFTZS010000399.1:0-5276 GCF_056406675.1 Caulobacter sp. P1_B12_2
ATCGAGGCCGGATCGAGGCCGGCCGCCTGGGCAAGGACCTGGAGCCCTACCGCCCGTTCTGGATGGAAGACGCCGTCCCCGCCGAGAACCAGGCCAGCTTCCGCATCATCCGCCAGCACACCACCACCCCCCTGGCCGTGGGCGAGATCTTCAACTCGATCTGGGACTGCAAGCAGCTGATCGAGGAACAGCTGATCGACTATATCCGCGCCACGGTGGTCCATGCCGGCGGGATCACCCACCTGCGCAAGATCGCCAGCTTCGCCGACCTGCACCACGTGCGCACCGGCTGCCACGGCGCCACCGACCTGTCGCCGATCTGCATGGCCGCGGCCCTGCACTTCGACCTGTCGATCCCCAATTTCGGCATCCAGGAATACATGCGCCACACCGAGGCGACCGACGCGGTGTTCCCGCACGCCTACACGTTCCATGACGGCATGCTGCACCCGGGCGACACGGTCGGCCTGGGCGTCGACATCGACGAGGTCGAGGCTGCCAAGCACCCCTATAAGCGCGCCTACCTGCCGATCGCCCGCCGAGAGGACGGCTCCATGCACGATTGGTGAGGCCGTTTCGACGGCGGCTCCCGACACGCTTTTGGACCACAGCCAAGCTTTCGGTGACCGGTGTCAAAAATAGCCCGCGCGGCGCAGGTCGGCTATGCTATCGCGAGTCCTGAGGGTCCCACGGCCCGCCGCCGAGAAACTGACGAAAGCACATGGCCGAGAACGTCAAGCTTTACCGCCGCATTGCCGACTCGATCGCCGACGCCATCGAGAGCGGCCAGTACAAGCTTGGCGACCGTCTCCCCACGGAACGCGAGCTGGCGGAACAGTTCGGCGTCAGCCGCCCCACCCTGCGCGAGGCGATGATCGCCCTTGAAATGCTGGGCATGATCGAGGCCCGCCACGGCTTGGGCATCTATGTCACGGGCGATGTCCGACCCGTCACCCCGGCCAGCGCCGAGCCCGCCTTCGAGATCGGGGCGTTCGAATTGATCGAGGCCCGCCGCCTGTTCGAGGGCGAAGCCGCCGCCCTGGCCGCCACCGCCATCACCGACGATCAGATCCTGGAGCTTGAGGCGCTGATGGGCCGCATGGCCCGCGAGGAGGAGATCCAGGGCGAGGACGCCGACCGCGAGTTCCACATGGTCATCGCCCGTGCCTCCGGGAACGGCGCGATTATCGCCACGATCGAGAACCTGTGGGAGTGGCGCAACCGCTCGCCCCTGGCCCGCAACATCCTGACCCGCGCCCGCGGCATGGGGCTGGAGCCCCGCATCGTCGAGCACCGTCGGGTGTTCGAAGCTCTGAAGGCCCGCGACCCCGCCGCCGCGCGTCAAGCGATGCGCGACCATCTGGAACGCGTCATCGAGCACCTGCTGCACGCCACCGAGACCGAGGCCGTCGAGCGGGCCAAGCAGGAAACCGGCGCCCGGCGCAGCGCCATCGCCAAGCGCGTGGCCATCTGACCGACAGCGCCATCGAGCCCATCTGGAGGCGGTCATGCTCGGTTTGATCCTGATGCTGCAGACGGCCCCGATCCCGGACGCGCCCTCGAGCGTGGACGCCGTGACGGTCTCTCCCGACAAGCCGGCGACCCAGCGGATCCCGCTGTGGGCCGAAAGGGTCCAGCCGCGCGACTGGCCGTTCATCGGCGGCGTCCAGGATCGCTCGATCCTGGTGTTCGCCAAGACCGCCGCCGCCCTGCCCGGATCGCCCTATCAACAGGTCTGGATCCGTCACGAATACCAGGCCCAGCAGACCGACGCCGCCGACGGGATCGCCCTGGCGCCGTACCGCTCGGAAAAGCTTGTCGAGGAAGTGGACTGCGCCAGGCAGCTGTTCCGCAGGCTCAAGGCCTACCGCCACAGCGACAACAATCTGGAAGGCTCGGCCCAGGCTCTGGGCTTCACCGAGGCGGCGTGGACCGCGCCCGAACCCGACACCTTCGACGCCACGATCGTGCGAGACGCCTGCCTTTGAAGCCTACAGCCCCTGCCCCCTCAACACCTCGGGATCGATCGCCAGGCCGTACAGATAACGATGGCGCGAAGCCGAGCCGCGCTTCAGCGCCTTCAGCTGGACGTTCTGCTCGACAGTCAGCTTGAACGGCCGGTAGCCGCGCGATCGAAGGCAAGTCTCCAGCGCCGGCTCCAGCTGGTCGGCGACGTTGTTCCATATCCGGTACTGGTTGCGCTTGGAGCTCTCCATGACCTCGAAGACGTCCCCGCCGTCAAAGGCGAAGACCTGATCAACCAGGGGCACGGAAACCGGCGCGTTGCTGCCGGCCAGCCACGCGCATTCTACCGCGTCGGTGCGGTATTGCAGGAACGAGATCCCGGTCTTGCCCCAGCTCTGGCGATCAGGCGCGGGCTGGGCCCGGGCGGCCCCGGCTAGCGACACGATCAGGCCTGCGGCGACCGCGAACCATCGGATGGAAGGACGCATCTCCAACCTCCTCGTCTGGCCGAGATTATCGCCGTAAGGGACCGAAACATAGGCCCCTGCCCCCGGTCGCTCGGCGACCGGGGGAGGTTTGGATCAGCCCGTGACCGTCAGCGTCGCCGGCTTCAGCTGGGCCGAGTTCGGGCCCGACAGCAGGGTGAATTTGCCCGGCTCGACCACGCGCTTCATCTCCAGGTTCCACAGCGACAGGTCCAGCGGCGACACCTCGAAGGTCACCGTCTGCTTGGCGCCGGGGGCCAGGGTCACGCGCTTGAAGTGCTTCAACTCCAGCAGCGGACGGGTCACCGAGGCGGCCTCGTCGTGGATGTAGAGCTGCACCACCTCGTCGCCGGCGACCTTGCCGGTATTGGTCACATCGACCTCGACCTTGACGCTCTCGCTGGTCCCGATGCTGGCCTTGGCCAGACGCGGCGCCGAGATGTCGAAGGTGGTGTACGACAGGCCGAAACCGAACGGATAGAGCGGGGTCGTCTCGTCGAACAGATAGCCCCGGCGCGAGGTGGGCTTGCGGTTGTAGTAGATCGGCAGCTGGCCCACGTCGCGGGCGATGCTGACCGGCAGCTTGCCGCCCGGATTGGCGCGGCCGAACAGGATGTCAGCGGCGGCGTTGCCGGTTTCCTGGCCCAGGTACCAGCCCTCGACGATGGCGTCGGCGCGTTCGGCCAGCAGGTTGATCGACAGCGGGCGGCCGTTCAGCAGGAACACGATCGTGGGCTTGCCCAGGTCGAAGATCGCCTTCGCCAGGTCGTTCTGCTGGCCGACCAGGTCCAGGCTGTCGCGGTCACCCAGGTGATTGTCGCCCCAGCCCTCGCGGCTGGTCTGCTCGTTGTCGCCCAGCACCATGACGATCACATCGGCCTTCTTGGCCACTTCGACGGCCTCGGCGATCAGCTTGGCGTTGACGGCCGGATCGACCAGCTTGACCTCGTCGGCGGCCCACACGCGGCTTTCGGTGATCCGCACGGCCTCGGCGTAGTCCAGCGTGAAGCCGCTCTTCTTGGCCTCGGCCTGCAGGCCGTCATGGATCGACACCACGTGGCGCGGGATGTCGCTGTAGCCGCCGATCGGGGTGTCCTTGGCGTGGGTGCCCAGCAGGGCCAGACGCTTGAACTTGGTCGGGTCGAGCGGCAGCACGCCCTTGTCGTTCTTCAGCAGCACGACGGCCTTGCGGGCGGCTTCGCGGGCCAGGGCGATCGCGTCGGGCGTGGCGGTCTTGGCGTCGGCCGTCTTCTCGTCGGCATAGGGGTTCTCGAACAGGCCGCCCTGGAACTTCATCTCCAGCACGCGGGAGACGGCGGCGTCGACCTCGAACTGCGGGATGCGCCCCGACTTCACCAGTTGCGGCAGCAGGACGTAGGCCTCGCCGTCGGGCAGCTCGACATCGACGCCTGCGTGCATGGCCATCACCGCCGTGTCGCCCAGGTCGTCGGTCAGCTTGTGGCGGGCGATCAGCTCCTTGATCGCGAAATAGTCGCTCTGCACCGAGCCCTTATAGCCCCACTCCTCGCGCAGGATCTTGGTCAGCAGCCAGCGGTTGGCGTGCGACGGGACGCCGTCGATCTCATTGTACGAGGGCATGACCGCGCGGACCGGCAGCTCCTTCACCGCCCGTTCGAACGGCGGGAAGAAGTTCTCGCGCAGGGTGCGCTCGGCGATCTGGGCGGGGCCGACATTGGTGCCGTTCTCGGGCTGGCCGTGACCGGTCATGTGCTTGAGAGTGACGAACACCTTGTCGGGCGCCAGCGGCAGGGTCTTGCCCTGGAAGCCGCGGATCGCCGCCAGGCCGATCTCGGCGCACAGGTGCGGATCCTCGCCGTAGGTCTCCTCGATGCGGCCCCAGCGCGGGTCGCGCGCCACGTCCACCACCGGCGCCAGGGCCAGGTTGGAGCCGCGCGCGCGCATCTCCCACTTCTGGGCGGCGTTGATGTAGTGGGCGGTTTCCTTGGCGTTGCGGTTGACCGAGCCGTCGTCGGCGCCGGCCGCGGCGTCGACCACCGTGGCGGGCTTCAGGCCCTTGCGGTCGGTCGGGCGCGAGATCTGACCCAGGCCGTTGGGGAAGTTCTTGCTGGCCTCCTCGGGCGAGAAGTCGCCGCCGGGGGTCTGGATCTTGGCCTTGGTCAGCCAGATGCCGATCAACTGGGCGGCCTTCTCCTCCAGCGTCATGCGTCCGAGCAGGTCGCGGACGCGCGCGTCGATCGGCTGGGTCGGATCCTTGTACAGCGGCTTGCCCGAGGTCTGGGCGGCGGGCGCGGCGGCGCGGGCCACGGTCGAGGTCGCGGCGGCCAAGGCGGCCAGGCTGACGCCGAGCGTACGGCGGGTGACGGTCTGGCTCATGATCTCTTTCGTTTCCCCACGGTGGACGAACCGTCGAACGGACGGTGGCGGCGTTGCTCGCCGACATTGGCCGGCAGTATGGAAGGCAAGGTCAGACCACTCAAGTTTTTTATGGTACCGGTCTCATTTCCTCGCCTAGGATCGGGCGAACAGTAAGACCCATCGTCGGACGGGCTGGAGGAAACCTTGGATATCGCAAAACGCGCCCTGGTCGGGCTGGCGATCGCGCTTGCGATCGGCGCCGGCCCAATCTCGGCGGCTCAGGCCGCGCCCGCCAAGGCGGAAAAGACCGAACGCTGGGTGGCCTCGTGGGCCACGTCTCAGATGATTCCGGCGGCCAAGGACGCCCTGCCCGCCGCCGACGTCACCGACGGAACCCTGCGCCAGACGCTGCGGCTCAGCACCGGCGGCGGCAAGATCCGCGTGCGGCCCGACACCGACTATCGCCTGGTCGCCCAGGCGCCCAAGGAC
>NZ_JBFTZS010000400.1:0-4363 GCF_056406675.1 Caulobacter sp. P1_B12_2
GCCTATGAGGGGCGTTCTGAACATGACAGAGGTGATTGCGAAGGCCGCCGACARCTCGGCTCGAAGCCTCGGCTGGCCGTGGTTCGACGCCACGARCCGCGACGATCGCCACACTTCGACTTCGGCGCCGCTGCTGTGCTGACGGAGCAATTCCCGCGAATGCGCATCGACGTCGCTTGTCGTCACGACCCCGACGTCCATGAACCGTGTCGCGCCATCCACGCCGAGCCCGACGAAGGCTTAGATTTCAGTCGCCTCCGCGGGAGAGTCTCGTGCCCTCATGCGACCAGCCATCCGTAGATCGCGACACGCTGACGCTCAGTCAGCGGCGCCGCGGACCGTCGCGCAGAGTTTCCAGCCATTCGGCAGCGACAGCTTCACTGTCAGCAAACCGACACGGGAACAGGCTAGGTCAACGATCGATGGTTCCGGGGCGACGGCGAACTTGAGACGACCTTTATGACTTGGCTTCGTGAGATCGACCAATGGTTCGCGGCGACCGTTCTGCCCCACGCCACGAATTATCGCGCCTATGCCCGCCGGTTGACCGGCGACGAAGCCGACGCCGAGGACCTGGTGCAGGAGGCCTACGCCAAAGTGTTGAGCCTGACGGATTGGCGCCGGCTGGAGGCGCCCGATCGGTTCGTGATGACCGTCATCCGCAATTTGGCCTTTGAACGCTTTCGCCGCGCCAAGGTGGTGGCCATCCGTCAGATCGGGGTTTTGGAGATGGACGCCCTGCCCGACCCGGCCCCGGACGCCTATGCGGTGACCAGCGCCCGCCAGGAGCTGGACCTGGTGCTTGCAGCGCTGGAACGCCTGCCGGTCCAATGCCGCAAAGTGCTGACCTTGCGAAAAATGCACGGCCTGTCGCCCGGACAGATAGCGGTTAGGTTGAACTTATCCGTCTCTACAGTGGAGAAACACCTGGCCAAGGGCCTCAAGCTCTTGACCAAGGCCCTGGCCACGGGCGATGGCCGCAGTATCGAGAAACGATCGAGTTCATGGCGCAACCGGGCGATCAAGACAGAGACGCGCTGATCGCCGAGGCTTCGCTATGGCTGGCGCGTCTCGACGCCGGTCGGGCTTCCGAACAGGACCTGGACGCCTGGCGCGAGGCCGATCCACGCCGCGCGGCGGCTTTCACCGAGGTGGCCAGCGCCTGGACCCGGCTGAACGCCCTACGCGACGCCGACGACCAGAGCTTGCCCAAACCCAGCCGCCGGACCTGGTTGGCCGGCGGCGGCGCGGCCCTGGCCGCCGGCCTGATCGGCGGGGCCTATCTGGGCCGCGACGTCCTGCTGCGCGACCGCGTGGTCACCGGGGTGGGCGAGCGCCGGACCCTGGCCCTGCCGGACGGCAGCTCGGTCGAGCTCAACACCGACACCGAGGTCTCCTGGCGGTTCGATCGCAAGCGCCGACGCCTGTGGCTGTCGCGCGGCGAGGCGGCGCTGATGATCGTCCACGACAATCTGCGGCCGTTCGAGCTGTTCACGGCCCAAGGCTTGGCGCGCCTGGCCGCTGGCCAATTCAACGCCCGTCTGCGGCCCGCCGGCCTGGACCTGATCGTGTTGGCCGGCCGAGCGGCGGTCGAGACCGCTTCGGGCGTGGCCCAGGCCCAGGTGACCGGTCCGGCCGACGCCCGCCAGGCGCTGGAGGTCACCGCTCACGGCGTCGAGGTCGTCGCGACGCCCGAGGCCGACGTCCAGGCCCTCCAAGCCTGGCGGCGCGGCGAGATCGTCTTCGAGGGTCAGGCCCTGTCCGCCGCCGTGGAGGAATATAACCGCTACCTGACCCGCAAGCTGGTGGTCGGCGACGAGCCGACCGGCCGCCTGCGCCTGGGCGGCCGCTTCCTGACCGGCGATCCCGACAGCTTCCTCGACGCCCTGCGCACGACCTTCGGTGTACGGATCGTCGAGGATGGGCCGTCGCGAATTCTTCTTAAATCTCGATAGGGGTTTTGCCCCGCTCCCCCGTCTTGCCGTTCGAGACGCCGATCACGGCGATCAACGACAGAGGGGGCTCTCCTATGATCAAGACCTTGGGTCTGCGCATCAGCGCGTGCGCTTTGCTGGCCACCACGGCCCTGGTTTCCATCGCTCCGGCCCAGGCGCTCGCCCAGGCCGCCGCACGCGTGACCTTCGACATCCCCGCCGGCGACACCGCCACCGCCCTGAACGCCTTCTCGCGCCAGGCCGGCGTGCAGCTGATGTTCCCCTTTGACGTCGCCGCCCGCCACCGCACGGCGGGACTGAAGGGCGCCTACGGCCGCGAGGAGGCCCTGCGCCGACTGATCGACGGTGGCGAGCTGGAGATCGCCTCGGCCAACTCCCAGGTCATCACCCTGCGTGAAAAGGGGGCTGCCCCTTTGGACGCCGGCTCGGCGGCCGCTGACACCGTCGCCGAGATCATCGTCACCTCGCGCGCCGGCTCGGACGCCCGGACGCGCCTGGAGACCAGCTACGCGGTCACCACCATGAGCGCCGAGTCTCTGCGCCTGCGCTCGCCCATGGGCGTGGCCGACGCGCTGAAGGCCGTGCCCGGCTTCTGGGTCGAGGCCTCGGGCGGCGAGGCCAGCGCCAACATCCGCGCGCGCGGCATTCCGCAGGAAGGCTATTCGGCCATCGCCCTGCAGGAAGACGGCGCGCCGATCCAGCACGACGGCGGCCTGGGCTATCTGAACGCCGACCAGTCATTCCGCCTGGACGAGACCATCGACCGCATCGAGGTGGTGCGCGGCGGCCCCTCGTCCATCTTCGCCTCCTACGCCCCCGGCGGCACGGTCAACTTCATCACCCGCAAGGGCGGCGACACGCCGGAGGGCCTGGCCAAGGTCCAGATCAGCGACTACGGCACCAAGCGCGTCGACCTGTTCTACGGCGGCCCGCTGGCGGCCGGCTGGCATGCCTCGATCGGCGGTTTCTGGCGCGAAGAAGACGGCATCCGCGACCCGGGCTTCACGGCCAACAAGGGCTATCAGTGGCGCGTCGAGGCCGGCCGCGAATTCGAGCGCGGCAGCATCGAATTCAACCTGAAACACCTGGACGACAACGTCATCCTGTTCGCGGGCGTGCCGCTCAAGTTCAA
Organism: Caulobacter sp. P1_B12_2; assembly: GCF_056406675.1. Classification (NCBI taxonomy): domain Bacteria; kingdom Pseudomonadati; phylum Pseudomonadota; class Alphaproteobacteria; order Caulobacterales; family Caulobacteraceae; genus Caulobacter; species Caulobacter sp. P1_B12_2. The sequence continues at coordinate 3,088 of NZ_JBFTZS010000400.1, forward strand.
CGCCGCCGGCGAGCCCAGCGCCGCCCCCGGCTTCGACCCGCTGACCGGCACCCTGGCCGGCCCGGAGACCGCCCACCTGACCCTGCGCGGCCCGACCGGTCCGTTCGACTGGGATCTGACGCGCGGCACCGAGGTCGAGCTGACCCAGGCCACGGCGGTGTTCAAGTACGAGCCGTTCGACGGCTGGCATTTCCAGGACACGCTGCGCTACCGCACCTCGGAGTCCAAGCGGATCGGCCTGTTCCCCAACACCCCTGTGCTGGGCAGCGCCCGCCTAGACCAGTACCGCGCCGCCCTCAAGGCCGCCACGCCGGGCGCCACTGACGTGCAACTGCGCTACACGACCAGCGGCGAGGTGTTCAACACCGCCGGCGCCGGCCAGAACGGCAACGGCCTGGTCCTCGACGGCTCGCTCCGCTACGTCTCGGTCCCGCTGGACGAGCTGATCAACGACGCCCGCTTCCTGCACAAGTTCCAGTTCGGCGAGCAGAGCCACGACGTGGCGTTCGGCGTCTACACCGCCCACGTGGAAGAGGCCTTCAACCGCTACTCGGCCAACGCCTTGCTGGACGTGCAGAGCAACGCCCGGCGCCTGGACCTGGTGGCCGTCAACGCCGCCGGCCAGGTGCTGTCCAGCCTGACGGAGAACGGCATCAGCCGTTACGGCGCCGAGTTCGCCAATGGCGACGGCAAGTCCAACACCGTGGCCCTCTACCTGACCGACGAGTGGAGCATCACCCCCAAGCTGCGCATCGACGCCGGCGTGCGCTGGGAGAAGATCGAGTTCGAAGGTCGCAGCGAGCGCAGCGCGACCAAGAACCTGGGTCAGTCGCCGACCCCGGCCGACGACACGGTGCTGTCCGGCACGGGCGTCTATGACCGCCTGGACCGCAAGTTCGACCACGCCGGCTGGACGATCGGCGTCGACTACAAGTTCACCGGCGAGATGGGCATGTTCGGCCGCTTCACCTCTGCCTTCCGCCTGCCGTCGCTGGGCGACTACATCACCAACGCCACCAACTCTACGGGCACCGTCCAGACCATGGATCTCTCGGAGCTGGGCTTCAAATGGGTGACCCCGAAGATCGAGCTCTACGCCACGGCCTTCCAGACCACCTATGACAACCTCGGCTTCGGCAGCCTGGTGTTCAATCCGACCACCGGCGCCTACGTCAACCAGACCAGCGTCACCGACACCAAGACCCTGGGCCTGGAGCTAGAAGGCRCGGTGCGTCCGGTCTCGTGGTTCGACCTGCGCTTCAACGCCACCCTGCAG
>NZ_JBFTZS010000401.1:0-8475 GCF_056406675.1 Caulobacter sp. P1_B12_2
GAACTGGGTCTGGCCCATGGCCCCGGCCCACGAGCCCTTCAGCTGCATGCGCGTGACCTCGCCCGAGGCGATGATCTTCAGGGCGGCGATCAGCTCGCCCTCGGCCCAGTTTCGCCGGCGGCCGTCGGCGGCCAGGCTGGCCATCGAGCGCACGACGTCGAAATTGCCCTGGATCTTGCCGAACGCCGATTCCATGGCCCAGACGGCCAGCAGGATGTCGCGCGGCACGCCGTAGCGGCTCTCCACCTCGGGCAGGAAGGCCAGGGTCTGGCGCTTGTCGCGGCCCACGGCAACGCGGTCGTCGCTGATCACGCCACGGATATAGTCGCCGACCGGCTTGGAGAATTCGGGCTGACGGCCGTCCAGCGAGATGACTTTCGGGTCGGGCGTGACGCCGTCCAGTTCGCGGTCCAGCAGTTGCTGGGTCAGACCGGCGGCCAGGGCCTTCTGCTTGAAGGCGGCCAGCCAGGCGTCGAAGCCCACCGATTGACCCGAGGCGCCCGGATCGGCGCTGGGCGCGGCGGGGGCGGGCGGCGGCACGCGCGGCGGCGCGGGCGGGGCGACCGACGGCGCCAGGGGCGCGTTGGCCGAGGTGTCGGCGCAACCGGCCAGCAGCAGAACGAGGAAAACGCGTCTATCCATGGTGGCAGGCTACCGGGTTCCGCATGAAGGCTGCAATCACAAGGGCGACAGAGCGGTTAAGGTTGCGCTCCCTGTTGTGGATCATGTTCAATCTGATTGCGCAATTTAGCGATGTGAGGCTGCGATGCCGTCCAGCGATGAATTTCGATCCAGTTTGTTTGGGCAATTTCGTGCTGCACGAGCCCGAGGTGCGAGCGCAGTTGAAGTGAATTCAGGTGAACTGCATCGAAAACTCGGTGGCTATCCGGGGACGAACCACCGAATGCCAACCTGCTGTGACGTCATGGAAAAGGAGCTCAAAGCTGGTGACCAAGTCATCTCCGAGCCCGAGAAAGGCAGGGGCGCTTCCCTGACTATTCGCTACAAGCTGCCCCGACCAGGCTAGCCCGCATTGACTCCTCCCCCTGTCCTGCTTATACGCCTGCCCTCCGAAACATCCCGGATGTTCCTTTCGCCACATGGCGGCCGCGAACCTCTCCGCTGAAGTATAGAGACGGTCATGAAGGTTCGTAGCTCGCTGAAGTCGCTGAAGTCGCGTCACCGCGATTGCAAGCTGGTCCGCCGCAAGGGCGTGATCTACATCATCAACAAGACCGACCCGCGCTTCAAAGCCAAGCAAGGCTAATGACGCCTGCGCGGCCTCCCAGGGCGCTGCTCTGGGACGTCGGCAACGTCATCGTGCGCTGGAATCCGCGCACGCTCTACGCGAAGATCTTCAAGGAACCGGCCGATCTCGACCGGTTCCTTTCGCATGTCGGGACCCTGGATTGGCACGCGGCGACGGATCGCGGCGTGACCTTCGCCGACAACATCGCCGCGCTTAGCGCCCAGCACCCCCACCACGCCGAGCACATCGCCGCTTGGTGGGACCGCTGGCCCGAGATGCTGTCGGGAACGATTCCCGAGACCGAGTCCGTCATCGAGGACCTGGCCGCGCGCGGCGTGCCGCAGTTTGGCCTGACCAACATGTCGGTCGAGACCTGGCCGGGCATCCAGGCCATGAGCCCCGCCTTTCGCCACTTCCAAGACACCGTGGTCTCGGCCGAGGAGCGGGTCATCAAGCCCGAGCCGCGCATCTACCAGATCGTCCTGGAGCGCACGGGGCTGGATCCGGCCGACCTGTTGTTCGTCGACGACAGCCTGGCCAATATCGAGGCCGCCGCCGCCCTGGGCTTTCACACCCACCACTTTACCGATCCGGCGATGCTGAGGCCGGTCGTGGAAAAGCACGGTCTGCTCTGATCCTTCTCCCCTTGCGGGAGAAGGTGGCGCGAAGCGCCGGATGAGGGGTTGAAGACCGTGGCCGCCGCGACCAGTTGAACGGTCACGCTGGGCGTCGACGCCTTGCGACCCATCATCCGTCGGCTGCGCCGACACCTTCTCCCGCAAGGGGAGAAGGATCTCGGGAGCGACGACATGAACATCGGTTTCATCGGCCTGGGGGCCATGGGCAAGGCCATGGTCGAGAACCTGCTGGAGAAGGGCCACGCCGTGACGGTGTGGAACCGCTCGCCCGGACCGGCGGTCGAGTTAGCCGCCCAAGGCGCCCTGGTGGCCGACAGCGTCGAGGCTGCGCTGCAAGGCGACATCGTCCTGTCGATCCTGGCGCATGACCAGGCCATCCGGGACGCCTTGCTGCCGGGCCTGCCGCGCGCCCGTCCCGGCCTGGTCCACGTCAACCTGGCCACGATCTCGACGGCCTTCGCGCGGGAGCTGGCCGAGACGCACGCCGGGCTGGGGCTGGGCTATGTGGCCGCGCCGGTGTTCGGCCGACCGCCGGTGGCCCGGACCGGCGGGCTCAACGTGCTGGCGGCCGGCGCGCCAGACGCCGTGGCGACGGCCCTGCCGGTGCTGGAGGCCCTGGCGGTCAAGGTCTGGCCGATGGGCGAGGACCCGGTCCGCGCCAACGCCGTCAAGATCGCCGGCAACCTGATGATCGTCTCGGCCGTCGAGGCCATGGGCGAGGCGACGGCCCTGGGCGCGGCCCACGGCGTGGCGGCGGCCGACCTRCTGGACATGCTGACCAGCACCATCTTCGCCAGTCCGATCTACAAGATCTACGGCGCCATGATCGCCGAGGGGCGCTACCATCCGCCGGGCTTCGCCGCCGACCTGGCCCTCAAGGACGTCCGCCTGGCCCAGGCCGCCGGCGACGAGAAGGGGCTGGCCCTCCCGCTGGCCGATCTGGTCGAGAGCGGCCTGGAGGCCCTGCTGGCGGGCGAGGGCGAAACCCCCGATCTGGCCGCCCTGGCCGAAGTGTCGCGCGGACGTGTGGAAGGGCGTTAAAATAAGAAGGAGAGGGGGGAATCGGCCTTCCACTAATGGCCCGTTGCCACTAGGTTCCGCGCCTCTCATTTCCCCGCTTTTTGCGAGATATCTTCATGGCTGACGACGCCGCCCCGCACGCCGACGTGCTCAACTCCACCGCCCAAGGTCAGCTGAAGAGCATCATCGACCGGGTCGAGCGCCTCGAGGTCGAGAAGACCGAGATCGCCGAGCAGATCAAGGAAGTCTACCTGGAAGCCAAGGGCAACGGCTTCGACGTCAAGATCCTGCGCAAGGTGGTCCGCCTGCGCAAGACCGACCGCGCCAAGCGCCAGGAAGAGGACGCGATCCTGGACCTGTACCTGTCGGCCATCGGCGAGATCTAGGACGGCTTTGGGGACACACACTCGCCCCGCGGCTTGGGTCAGTCTTGCCGTGGCCTTGCCGCGAGTGTGTGTCCCCACCTCGCTCTACGACTGAAGCCCTCGTTTTTCCGCGTGCGTCGCGCCGCCGACGCCCGCTAGTCTGCCCGCATGCGCGCCAAGAAGCCGCCCGATCCCCGTGCTCAAGCGCGCAAGGCCGCTCTGAACGCCCTCAAGCGCGCCAAGCGCACGGCCGACCTCGCCGGTATCGAGCTGTCGGAGTGGGAGGGCGAGTTCCTGGGCTCGGTCGCCCAGCGCATCGAGACCTATGGCCGGGCGTTCGGCGATCCCGAAAAGGGCGGCGCCGGCCAGGCCATGTCGGTCAACCAGACCATCAAGCTCAAGGAAATCGCCGCCAAGGCGAAGGGCGAGCGCAAGCCGATGTCGCGCGGCAAGGGATTCGGCCGTCGCGGCACCGTCCGGGCAGGGCGAACTCCCGAATCCTCGACCGGGTCGGACGGCGAATAGACAGTTGCGGCCAAGCTTCGGTCTAGGGCGAATCCCGCAGTCGGCGCCTGGGAATCCCCCGAACCCTGCGAAAATGGTCCCCGTTTTTCACCAAACAGTGATTGCTGAAGTGCGCCGTTAGGATTTCGGTAACGAAACGAGCGGACATTTGGTCAGCGCGTAAAGTATTGCTTTTAATCGATTTTATCGTCCGTCCGCGCCGTAGAAAATGGCTGCGACTGACGCCGCGACAGCGTGACCGCGGTGGGGAGTCTCACGCCTTCCATGGGCAGCCCGAAGATGGCGACCACGATCTACGACTATCTGTTGCGGCGGAAGGCCGATCTGGAAGCGCGCATGCTGGAGGCCCAGCGGCGGGCCCAGGCGCCGTTCGAGGATGAGCTGCGGGCGCTCAGCCTGGCGCTGGGCGCGATCGAACGCGGCGGACTGGCCGAGCAGGTCCCTGAAGGGCGGGTGGACGGCGAACCGGCCAGCTTCGCGCACGGCGCGCCGTCGCGGCGCGGCCGCAAGCCGCGCTCGGCCCGCGAGATGATCCTGCTGGTGCTGGGCAACGGGGGATGGGTCCGGGCGGAGGAGCCGGCCGAGACCGAGCCGGCCGAGGCGCCGACGCCGATGGCGATCAGCGCCTGATCGGCGCCGCCCGCTACGACGCTTCCTTCAGGTCGATCTCGATGCCCTGCTCGCGAACCTTGCGGTAGAGGGTCGAGCGGCCGATGCCCAGGCGACGGGCCACTTCCGACATGTGGCCGGCATAGACCTCGATGGCGTGCTGGATCAGGTCGCGCTCGATTTCCTCCAGGGTCCGCAGGTGGCCGCGGTCGTCGAGGATGCGCACGGGCGCGTCCTGGGTTGGGGCGCGGGCCATGGCGGCGTGGGCGGCCTGCAGCACCGCCGGCAGGTCGGGCTGGGCGGCGCCCGTGGCGACGGCTTCGGGCAGCGGCGCCACGATCCCCGAAATGGCCGGGAAGTCGTAGGGCTGCAGATAGGGGGCGTCGGCCAGGATGATGGCGCGATAGACCGCGTTCTCCAGCTGGCGAACATTGCCCGGCCAGTCGAAGGCGATCAGGTGCTGCAGGGTCTCCGGCGCGGCGCCCACCACCCGCTTGCCTTCCTCGACGTTGAAGCGGCGGATGAAGGCCTCGACCAGGGCGGGGATGTCCTCGCGGCGTTCGCGCAGGGACGGGGCCTCGATCGGGAAGACGTTCAGGCGATAGTAGAGGTCCTCGCGGAACCGGCCTTGCTCGACGGCGTGGGCGACGTCGCGGTTGGTGGCCGAGACGATGCGCACATCGACCTTCTGCGAGCGCTTGGAGCCGATCGGATCGATCTCGCCTTCCTGCAGGGCGCGCAGCAGCTTGACCTGCATGTCCAGCGGCAGTTCGCCGACCTCGTCCAGGAACAGGGTGCCGCCGTCGGCCTCCTTGAACTTGCCCAGGTGCTTGTCGGTGGCGCCGGTGAAGCTGCCCTTCTCGTGGCCGAACAGGATCGACTCGACCAGGTTCTCCGGAATGGCGCCGCAGTTGACGGCCACGAACGGCTTGCCCGCGCGGTCGGACCCGCCGTGCACGGCGCGGGCGATCAGCTCCTTGCCGACCCCGCTCTCGCCGGTGATCAGGATGGGGATCGACGACTTGGCCGCGCGCTCGCCCATGCGCTTGACCAGGGTCATGGCGGGCGAGGTTCCGATCAGGTCGGCGAAGGTGGTGCGGTTGCCGGCGCGCTTGGTCAGGCGCTCGACCTCGCCCTTCAGGTCGCCCATCGACAGGGCGTTGCGGATCGAGACGGTGATCCGCTCGGGGCTGGCCGGCTTGATGAAGAAGTCGGTGGCGCCGGCCTGCATGGCCTTGACCACGGTGTCKACGCCGCCGCTCGCCGTAAGAACAATCACGGGCTGCACGAAACCGCGGGCGCGCATTTCCTTCAGGGTGTCCTGGCCCGACAAGCCCGGCATGACTAGATCCAGCAGGACCACGTCGACGGGCGCGCCGCTGGCCAGATGGGCCATGGCCGCGTCGCCGTTCTCGGCGTGCGAGACCGAAAAGCTTTCGCGCTCGAGGACGGCCTGGATCAGCCGCCGTTGAGTCGGATCGTCGTCGACGACGAGAACCGTCTTGGTCATTGCAGACACCCGTTAGAACCGGCCGCGTCCGACATGGGACAGGGCTCTTGTTGGTTCAGAGTGATACAGCCACGGGGTAAAGACCGGGTTTCGGAGACGTGAGTCAGGCGTTAACGGTCGCCCTTAACGAGGTGTGACGATCGGGCGCGGCGCGACCCGCCGCCACGACCGGATGCAGGAGGACGAAGCATGGGTTCAGAGGCGCACGACCTGGCCGAATGGTGCCGGAATCAAGGGGCCGAGGCCCTTCGTCAGATCGACCTGTTCGGGGCCGGCGGGGTGAAGGCGCTCCTCCAGATGCCGGACGGCTCCACCCAGGAAATCACTTCGGGCGTGGTCGAGCATCAAAGAACGAACGTGGCGATGTTCGAACGGATAGTCGCGGCCCTGACGGCGGCCTAGGCGCCTAGCCCGCGATCCTGCCGGGCGGCACGCGGCGGACCACGCCGCCGCCGTTCTGGCTGACCATGCGCGCGTCGATGCGGGTCTCGCCCTCGCGGCCCACGTGGCAGACGCCGACGAAGTGACTCTTGCGGCCGGATTTCTTTTCGGTGGTGGTCGCCTCGAACCTGACGTCCATGGCCCCGGACGGCGCCGCGCCGGCGGTGTCCATGTCGGTGACCTCGATGCCGTTCAGCGGACCGATGGCGAACTTTTCCTTCAGCCGCTCGGTGCAGCTGTGGAAGACCACGACGCTGCGGATGGTCTGGGCCAACCAGCCCATCTGCTGGGGCTGGTCGGCGGCCATCGCCGACGGCGCGGCGACAAGGCCCACGGCCAGAGCGGCGGAAGCGGCGACCTTGATCATGGAGATTTGCCCTCATCGACGGCCCTTCGTCGACCGGCGGTATTCTAGGGCGCGACTCGCCGGCGCGTCCTTTAATTCGCGGTAATGCGGACGTCTTTGCCGGCTCCCGAGCGGGCGGCTGTTCACGTGTGGCGATCCGACCTAGCCTGCACTCAATAGGTGTGGCGTGGGAGGGGATGATGTTCGTTGGGCACTACGCGGCCGCTCTGGCGGCGAAAGCCGTTCAGCCCAAGGCGCCGTTCTGGACCTATGTGCTGGGCGCCCAGCTGGTGGACGTGGCCTGGGGCGGCCTGGTGCTGATCGGCGTCGAGACGATGAGCCTGGATCCGCGGCTGCCCGGCAGCCCGCTGATCCTGTCGCACATGCCCTACACCCACAGCCTGCCGGCCGTCCTGGCCTGGGCGCTGGCCGCCGGCCTGGCCGCGCGATTCCTGCTGAAGCTGCCGCGCGCCGCCGCGATCACCGTGGGGCTGGTGGTGCTGTCGCACTGGGGGCTGGATTTCCTGGTCCACCGGCCCGACCTGCCTTTGGGGTTCGGCGGGCCCAAGGTGGGACTGGGTTGGTGGAATCATCCGGTTCCCGAACAGGCGCTGGAGATGGGGCTGCTGGCGGTCGCCGCGACGGCCTGGGGCTGGCGGCGCGGCCTGCAGGGCCATAGCGGCTGGAGCACCCCGCTGTTCGTCGTCCTGCTGATCAGCATGCAAATGCTCAGCATCCTGGCCCCGCCGACCGGCGGCGCGCCGCAGATGGTGATCGCCTCGCTGTCGGCCTACCTGCTGGCGGCTCTGTTCGCCTGGCTGATGGATCAGACCGAACGGCGGGGGCGCTGAGCGGCCAACGACCGCGGAAAGCTCCCAACGAAAGCCAAGGCCACGATTGCGCGCGTCTTTCGACAGGGCCATATCCGAGGCCATGAACGCGCCCTTCAAGACCGACGCCCTGCCCGAGTGGAATCTCGCCGACCTCTATGCCGGTCGCGACGATCCGAAGATCGAGACCGACCTGGCCGCCGCCAAGGCCGCCAACGACGAACTGGCCTCGCTGGAGGGCCTGTTCCTGCAGGCCCGCAACGAGCCAGAGCGCCTGGGCGTGCTGCTGGATCGCGGGATCAAGCTCTACGAGCAGGCCACCAACGGCCTGTGGGGCGTGGGCGCCTATGCGGGCCTGGCCGCCTCGACCGCCCGCGACGATCCGGCCTGGGCCAAGTTCGAGGCCGACCTGCGGGCCCGCTCCTCGGCCATCGCGGCCGAGAGCCTGTTCTTCTCGCTGGAACTGAACCAGCTGGAGGACAGCGAGCTGGAGAAGGCGCTCAAGGCCTTTCCGCCGGCCGTCCGCTGGATCCCGTGGCTGCGCCGCCTGCGCCTGTCGCGTCCGCACGAGCTGACGCCGGACCTGGAACGCTACATCGTCGATCGCGGCCCGGCCGTCAGCAACTGGGTGCGGCTCTATGACGAGACCCTGGCCAAGCTGACCGCCCAGGTCGGCAAGGAAAGCCTGACCCTGCCCGAGGCGCTGAACCGCCTGTCCGACCCGGATGGTAAGCGCCGCAAGGCGGCCGCCGACGGCCTGGCCAAGGCGTTGGAGGAACGCGCCTCGACCCAAGGCTTGGTCATGAACACCCTGGCCTTCGAAAAACAGGTCGAGGATCGCTGGCGGCATTTCGACAGCCCCGCCCAGTCGCGCCACCTGGCCAACGAGGTCGACGCCGACGCGGTCGACGCCCTGGAGCAGGCGGTGGTCGAGGCCTATCC
>NZ_JBFTZS010000402.1:0-4337 GCF_056406675.1 Caulobacter sp. P1_B12_2
GCCTCGACCTGGGCGCTCGACGGCTGGCCCGGCTCCTCGTCGTCGGGACGATTGTTGATCACCAGAACGAAGCCTTCGCTCGCCGCGCGACCCAGGTCGTCGACCGCGATCTGGGGGCTGACCGAAAGCGAGTCGGTTACACGGCGGAACGCGGTCATGGCTTGTCACTCGTGGAGAGGGCGGGGAGGGCGGCGTGTCAGCCCCATCTTCCCGGCACTTGGGCGCCCGTGCAACGGTCAGCCGCGGTGAAATGTGGCAGAAATCTGAGCAATCAATGGGAAGGATTTCGCCGGTATCGCCGCTATTCGGCACTTGGTAGCGATATCCGAGAGGTTTCTTGGGGTGTTTCCGCGAATGTCAACACGATGCGGGGCGTTTTAACCGGTTTTTGCGCTGATCTTCGCTTGGAGCTCGCGAACGGCGCGCTCGGGTCGAATTTGCCTGTGAGCCCAACGGGATACCGGGGTCGAGACCCATGTTATCCCTCGGTTTGAGGAGAATCTGAGCGGCGTTCGTCAGAAATGAGGCGATCGTGTTGCGATAATGCGACAGCCTGGGGCGATGTTATTACGGACTGGTAATGGGAATTGACCCGTGCGCGGCACGCCTCCTAACGTCACGCTAACCGGGGAAATGTTTTCCGGGACACCTAAGTTCTCGTGGTGGAGTTGGGGCAAAAATCCGGACAGGCCGAACGTAACGCCCCCGAAAGGGGCGCGTGCGGGCGGTCGGGATGCTTCGCCATGTCAGAGGGGATATTATGAAGATGAATTCCACCAAGGGCGGCGCACGTGCGCGTCTTTTGACGTCGACGCTGCTGGCCGGCCTGGCCACCGTCGCCGCGCCGCTGGCGGTCACCGCGATCGCCACGGCGATCCCGACCCTGGCCAGCGCCCAGGACTACAGCTCGGGCTCGCTGATCGGCACCGTCAAGGATTCGGCCGGCGTCACCGTTCCGGACGCGACCGTCACGGTTAAGTCGCTCGACCAGGGCTTCACCCGTAACGTCACCACCGACGGTTCGGGCCAGTTCCGCGTTCCCCTGATTCCGATCGGCGGCTACTCGGTCTCGATCGCCAAGGAAGGCTACCAGCCGACCAGCGACGGCAACGTCCGCGTTGGCCTGGGCGGTTCGACCGCCTACACCTTCACCCTGGCCTCGGCCGACGCTTCGGTCAGCGAAGTGGTCGTCACCGCCACCGCCAACCCGCAACTGGACTTCGCCGCGACGACCAAGGGTCTGACCGTCGRCATGGAGACCCTGACCAAGCAAGCGCCGATCGGCCGCTCGCTGACCGCGGTCGTCCAACTGGCTCCGGGCGTCGTCAGCGGTTCGGCCGCCCGCGTGGGCACCGCTCCGAGCGCGGCCAACTTCGGCGCCCAGCCGTCGGTCGGCGGCGGCTCGGTCGCTGAAAACGCCTTCTACATCAACGGCCTGAACATCACCAACTTCGACACGTACATCGGCGCCGCCGAAGTGCCGTTCGACTTCTACAAGTCGATCGAAGTGAAGACCGGCGGCTACCCCGCCGAGTTCGGCCGCGCCACGGGCGGCGTCATCAACGCCGTCACCAAGTCGGGCTCGAACGACTTCAAGGTCGCCGTGCACGGCAACTTCGAAATGGACGGCCTGCGCGAAGACTCGCCGGACACCTACATCATCGCCAACCACCGCAGCGCCCGTTCGGACAAGAGCGGCACGTTCGAGGTCAGTGGCCCGATCATCAAGGATCACCTGTTCTTCTACGTGCTGAACCAACAGCGCGAACAAGAGCAAAAGACCGCCTACAAGACCGTCGGCCAGTACACCATCGACAAGTCGAACGACCCGTTCTGGGGCGCCAAGATCGACGGTTACATCACCGACCGTCACCGCGTCGAACTGACCTATTTCGACACCCAGAAGACCATCGACCGCACCGCCTACGGTTACGTCGCGGGCACCGACACCATCGGCGCCCAACTGCCCTCGACGGTCTACCGTCAAGGCGGCGTGAACTACGTGGCGCGCTATACCGGCTCGTTCACCGATTGGTTCACCCTGTCGGCCGCCTACGGCCGTAACCGCGACTCCAACAGCACCCTGCCGTCCAACACCGTCGATCCGCTGGTCCAGGACGACAGCACGGGCACCGTGCTGACGCCGAGCGCCCAGAAGCAAGCCTCGATCGAAACTCGCAAGACGCTGCGCGAATTCTATCGCGTGGACGGCGACCTGTACTTCAACCTACTGGGCGATCACCACGTCCGTGGCGGCTACGACCACGAAAAGACGACGCTGAACCACGCCTCGTTGCGTACGGGCCCGGGCGCCACCGGCATCGGCTACATCTACCACACGGGCTCGGACGAAGACACGTTCAACGTCGCTGACGGCGAACACTACGTCGAAATCCTGACCCAACGTCTGGGCGGTGCGCCGGTGCACGGCGTGAACGCGGCCTGGTACGTGCAAGACGCCTGGGACATCACGCCGAACCTCAGCCTGCAGTTGGGTATCCGCAATGACAAGTTCACCCTGGACAACCTCCTGGGCGAGCAGGTCCTGAACCTGAAGGACAACTGGGGCCCGCGTTTCGGCGTGACCTGGGATCCGGTCGGCGAAGGCAAGGACAAGGTCTCGGCCTCGTTCGGCCGCTACTACATCCCGCCGGCGTCGAACCTCAGCTATCGCGGCGCCGACCTCGGCTACAGCGTGTTCTTCCGCGCGCCGGGCTACAATGCGCTCACCAACCCGACGGCTAACTTCACCCGCGCGCCCAACCAGGTTCCGACCGGCCTGGGTTCGCAGATCACTGAAGCCACCCAGGGCACCACGCCCGGCGTGCTGACGACCTGCCCGAACAACAACATCATCGCCGGCGCCACGCCGGGCGCTGTGGCTTGTACCGTTTCGTTCGGTCTGGGCATCGCCGAACCGGCCTATTCCAAGGCCGCCGTCGGCATCAAGGCTTCGCAGGAAGACGAATACACCGTCGGCTACGAGCGCCAGATCAACGACCTGTGGAAGGCCGGTGTGAACCTGACCTACCGCAAGCTGAACCGCATCTCGGAAGACACGACCCTCGACCCGTTTGTGGTGAACTGGTGTAACGCTCACGTCACGGGCGCGACGCTGACCGCCTGCCGCACGATCTACAACAACTCGTGGCAGTACATCGTCTTCAATCCGGGCCAAGACCTGACGATCAAGCTCCGTCAGCCTGATGCCCTGGTCCACGACGCGCCCACCATCGCCGCCGCGGCCGCCCTGCCGAAGACGCTGACCTTCACCGCGGAAGAGCTGAACTTCCCGAAGCCGAAGCGCGAATACATCGCTCTAGAGTTCACCTTCGAGCGCGCCTTCGACGGCAAATGGGGTGTGAAGGGCTCGTACACCCTGTCGGAAAGCAAGGGTAACTACGAAGGCACCGTGCTGTCTGACAACCAGCAGCAAGACGCTGGTTCGACCGTGCTGTATGACTTCGTCGGCCTGACCGAGAACCAGTACGGCCTGCTGCCGAACCACCACGCGCATCAGTTCAAGGCCTTCGGCTCCTACGCCGTGACCGACAACCTGATGTTCGGCGCTAACGCCACCGTGATCTCGCCGAAGCACCAGGGTTGCCTGGGTCTCCACGACGACCTCACGGATCCGAACTCGGCTGGCTACGGTGCGGCTTCGCGTTACTGCAGCACCTTCAACCCCAACGGCACCGTGCAAACGCCGCACGTTCCGCGTCCGCGGGGCGAGGGTCTGAAGACCGATTGGCAGACCTCGCTGGATCTGTCGGTTCGCTACACCGTTCCGGAGAAGATCATGGCGCTGGGCGGCAACCTCGTCCTGCGCGCCGACATCTTCAATGTGTTCAATCAGGACGCGATCACCTCGCTCGAAGAGCGTGGCGAAACCGGCCAAGGCGGACGCAACAACAACTACGCCAAGCCGATCGCCTACCAAGATCCGCGCTACGTGCGGTTCGGCTTCGACCTGGACTTCTAAGGTCAAGCCCTTAGCGAAAGCTGGAATGGCGGCGGGCTCCTCGGAGCCCGCCGTTTTTCTTTGGGCGTCACCCTGGATTTCCAGGCGGTGACGGCCGTAGCCCCGCCACCGTCGTTTCCCTCCCCATGAGGGGGAGGGAAGGGCGTCGATGCTCGGCGTATGGCGAATGAAGTCCATCGATTTCAACGCCTTGAAATTTCTCGACCTAACTTATCCCCACCCTCTCAGACCGCCGCATAATGCTTGCACCTGGAGGCACGGGGAGGGCGCACGTACGGCGACCGATGCGGCTTTCGGGGGCGATCGAGCGGGAAGCTCTGTCGGCTGTGTTGTCCGCGTGCGTAGGGACAGCATC
>NZ_JBFTZS010000403.1:0-4335 GCF_056406675.1 Caulobacter sp. P1_B12_2
GGCCCTGATCGGCCAGAGCAACGCCGCCGGCCGCTCGGACGGCGAAAAGTTGCTGGTCGCCAAGGCCGGCGTCGACAAGGCCGACCCGCTGATCCGCTTCGTCGTCGACGACGAGAACGGCGACCTGGCCCACAAGGACGAGAGCTTCTCGCAGAAGGTCATGTTCTGGAAGAAGGGCGACAAGACCGCCGCCCCGACCGCCTCGGAAACCGGCGCCACCGAATCCGTCTCGGTCGACGCGGCTTCGGAAGAAGCCCGCCTGAAGTCGCTGACCGGCAACGGCGCGATCGTCATCACCCGCGAGAAGGAAAGCAAGATCAAGCTTCCGGGCCTGTAGGGCTTCGCGAGCTTCATTGCTTTGAACAAGGCCCGGCGGCGAAAGCTTCCGGGCCTTTTTCGTTGGGCCTTTTTGACACCCTCTCCCAGAGGGAGAGGGAGGGACCCGCCGCGTTAGCGGTGGGAGGGTGAGGGGTTACACCCTCACCGAAGTTCTCACGAGCGCCCTGCCGGCACGCCGTCCGACGTCTTACCCCCTCACCCTCCCAAGCTTCGCTTGGGCCCCTCCCTCTCCCTCTGGGAGAGGGTTATCTACTCATCCGGCGTCGACACCTCGAACCCCCGCGCCCGCAACTGGTCCAGCACCCCGCCGCGCGACACCAGCCCGCGGATCGGGAACAGCGCCACCGCGTGTCCCGGGGTGTTCATCGCCGCGGCCAGGGCGTCGATCTCGGCCTGGGTGCCGCGTCGCTCCAGGTCGGCCACGCCCGGCAGGCTGAGCATGCAGCGCTGGAAGTTGCGCGGACCGCTGATCGCCCCGCGCACGTCGCCGCGCGCCCAGGCCTGGGCCGCCACGCGCGCCGGGCCGGCCCCGCCGACCGACTCGTCCAGCACGCCCTCCAGGCACACCCGGCCGGCGGCCTCGGAATGGCCGCGCACCGCCGCCTTGGCCAGGGGCATCAGCTTGTAGCTGGCCACCGGCCGCGCCTTGACCCCGTGCTTGCGGGCCAGCCGCCCGACCGTCCGCTCGGGCTCGGCCGGGTCCAGCTTGGCGCGCTTGCGATAGTCGTTGGCGATCATGATCCCCGCGCCCAGCGGGCTCCATTCGCGATAGGCGTCGGGCTTCTTGCCCAGCTGCGCGCGGACCTTCTCCAGCTTGGGCGCGAGGTCGGGCACGGCGGCGTCCAGCGGCTGGCTCGACTTCAGCTTGCCGCGCAGGGCCAGCAGCCCGGGGATGTCGCCGATCCCCGCCTTGCCCTCGGGCGGCAGGATCAGGGCGAAGGCGCCGTTCATCCGCCGCTCCAGCACCGAGCGGTCCCAGGGCTGGTTCTCGGGCAGCGAGTGCAGCGTGCCCAGCAGGTAGATCGTGGTGTCGCCGTCGGTGATCTTCCACCAGGCCGGCCCGGGCAGCTTGGCGGCGACCACCAGCTCGTCGACGACATTGGCCTCGGGGTCGTCGATCACCTGGGCGTGGACGGGGGCCGAGGCCAGGGCGGCGAGGGCCAGGCCCGCGAGGATCGTGCGTCGCATACGGATTTCCAACTCAGTCTGTCATCCCGGACGCAGCGTAGCGAAGATCCGGGACCGACGCGTGAACTCAGCGCTTCCGGCGGTCCCGGATCGGCGCGCTACGCGCTTGTCCGGGATGACAACCATTGAGCAACGGAGAAGCTCCCTCACGCCCCCGGCGTCTCGACCTTGAACCCCTTGGCCTTCAGCTGCTCCAGCACCCCGCCCTGGGCCAGGAGCGAGCGCAGCTCGATCACCGCCACGGCCTTGCCGGGGGTCTTGAGGGCCGAGGCGATGGCCTTGACCGCGTCGGACTGGCCCTCGCGCAACTCGCGGGCGATGCTCGGCGTCGAGGCCAGGCAGCGCGAGAAGCCGCGGTCGGTCGCGACCACCTCGCGCACCTCGCCCCGCGCCCAGCGCTCGGCCGTGACCCTGACCCCGCCCTGGCCGCTCTCGGCCTGGCGCAGGCCGGCGTCTAGACACAGCTCCTGCAGCGGCTGCGGGGCCGAGCCCAGGCTCTTGATGGCGTCGATCAGGCTGTAGTCGGACAGGTCCTGGATGCGGGGGCGCTTGGCCAGCGCCTTGTCCTTGGCCATCTCGCGGATGCCCTTGGTCAGGTCGCCCAGGGTGATCGTCAGGTTGCCGTCCTGCTGGGAGTTGGCGACGATGAAACCGGCGAAGGCGGGCTTCACCTCGTCCATGTCGTCGGGCTTCTTCTTCATCACCGCCAGCCGGGCCTCGTAGCGGGCGCGCAGCGCCGGCGGCAGGGTCTGGCGCATCGGCGTCTCGCTGAGGAAGTAGCGCTTGCCGCCCATCACCAGGCCGACCACGCGCAGCGGATTGATCGTGGCCTCCTGGCCCATGATCAGCACATTGGCCCCGTCCAGCCGGCGCTTGAGCACCGAATGGTCGACCTCCAGGTCCTTGGGGACCACGGCCGGCACGCCCAGCACATAGACCGTGGTGTCGGCGTCGCTGACCTTCCACCAGGCCGGCCCCGGCAAGCGGGCGTTGACCACCAGTTCCTCGACCAGATTGGCCTCGGGATCGACCACGTGCAGGTCGATCGGCCCCGAGGCGTCGACGGCCTGCTGGGCCAGGGCGGCTGACCCGAAGAGCATCAACCCCAAGGCTGTCATCCCGGACGCAGCGCGTAGCGCGAAGATCCGGGACCGACGCCTGGGCGCCGCGCTTCCGGCGGTCCCGGCTCTCCGCTTCGCTGCGGCCGGGATGACAGGGTGAGAGGCGGCGAAACGGATGGGCGTCACTATCTGTGATCCTCCAGACCAAGCGGAATCGATCTAGGATGATCGGTCTTCCACACTTGGAAGGGCCCAAGCTGGGCCGGTCAAATTACCATCCCGCAATGCGGACCCTCGCGCGGTTCGCGCCGAAAGCCGCCGCCCATGCCGATCCGCCGCCTGCCGCCCGAGACCGTCAACCGCATCGCCGCCGGCGAGGTGGTGGAGCGTCCCGCCAGCGCCATCAAGGAGCTGGTCGACAACGCCATCGACGCCGGCGCCACGCGGATCGAGGTCGAGGCCCACGGCGGCGGCCTGACCCGCATCCTGGTGGCCGACGACGGCTGTGGCCTCAGCGCCGACGAACTGCCCGTCGCCATCGAGCGCCACGCCACCTCCAAGCTGGCCCCCGACGCCCAGGGCCTGTGGGACCTGCTGGCCATCCACACCATGGGCTTCCGGGGCGAGGCCCTGCCGTCGATCGGCTCGGTGGCGCGGCTCTCCATCTCATCCCGCGCCAAGGGCAGCAGCGACGCCTGGTCGATCCTGGTCGAGGGCGGCAGCGTCGGCGACGTGGCCCCCGCCGCCTTCGCCGGCGACCACGGGGCGCGGATCGAGGTCCGCGACCTGTTCTACGCCACCCCCGCGCGCCTCAAGTTCATGAAGTCCGAGAGGGCCGAGGCCCTGGCGATCACCGAGGAGATCAAGCGCCAGGCCATGGCCAACGAGAGCGTCGGCTTCTCGCTGGACATCGACGGCCGCCGCATCATCCGCCTGCCGCCCGAGCATCCCGGGCCGCAGGGGCGCCTGGCCCGCCTGTCGGCCGTGCTGGGCCGCGACTTCCACGACAACGCCATCGAGATCGACCAGACCCGCGACGGCGTGCGCCTGACCGGCTTCGCGGGCCTGCCCACCTACAACCGCGGCAACGCCGCCCACCAGTACCTGTTCGTCAACGGCCGGCCCGTGCGCGACCGACTGCTGCAAGGCGCGCTGCGCGCCGCCTATGCAGACTTCCTGGCCCGGGACCGCCACCCGACGGCGGCGCTCTACATCTCGCTCGACACCTCGGAGGTCGACGTCAACGTCCACCCGGCCAAGGCCGAGGTGCGGTTCCGCGACCCGGCCCTGGTGCGCGGCCTGATCGTCGGGGCCCTGCGCCACGCCCTGGCGGCGGCCGGCCACCGGGCCTCGACCACCACGGCGGCGTCGGCGCTGGACGCCATCCGGGCGCAGACCATGGCCCCGCCGGGCGCTTACTCCGGCTACCAACCCGGCCCCTCGCCCGCCGGCTTCTCGGCCTGGCAGTCGGGCGGCTGGACGCGGCCCTCGCCCCAGGTGCTGCCGGGCCTGTCGGACGTCTCGGCGCGGGTCGAGCCCTCCTTTAATGATGGGCGCTCGGGCGGCTATGGCGACTACGGCGTGGCCGAGGCCGTGCGCGAGGCGGCCTATGGCGAGTACGACGCCCCGCCCAGCATCGCCTACCCCGGCGGCGGCATGAGCGAAGGCCCCGCCCCGGTGTTCGACCCGGTCGACTTCCCGCTGGGCGCGGCCCGGGCCCAGGTGCACGAGACCTATATCGTCGCCC
>NZ_JBFTZS010000404.1:0-4310 GCF_056406675.1 Caulobacter sp. P1_B12_2
CGGTCCGGTCCAGCCCCAGACCTCCGACACCTTCGCGACCAAGACGCTGAGCCCGCAGTGGGAGTGGAACCACAATCCCGACGACCGCCGCTGGAGCCTGACCCAGCGCCCCGGTTTCCTGCGCCTGACCTCGGCGCCCGCCCCGAACCTGGTCTCGGCCCGCAACACCCTGACCCAGGTGCTGCAGAGCGAGCATTCGGTTGTCACCGCCCGCCTGGACGCCGGCGGCCTGGCCGAAGGCCAACGCGCCGGCCTGGCGATGTTCGGTCAGGGGATCAGCTGGATCGGCGTTGTGCGGCAAGGCGGCGCCTCCCGCGTGACCTTCTCGTCGGCCGGCGTCGAAAGCCCTGGCCCGACCCTGGCGGCCAAGGCCGTGAATTTGAGGGTCGAGGTCGCCGACCAGACCGCGCGCTACAGCTACAGCCTCGACGGCGGCAAGAGCTTCGTCGCCCTGGGCGCACCCGCTCCGCTGCGTTTCAGCTGGTGGAAGGGCGCACGCCCCGCCCTGTTCACCTATAGCGACCTCGGCCAGGTCAAGCCGGGCGTCGCCGACTTCGACTGGGTCACGGTCAAGGCGGTGGCGCCGTGATCCGTCTCGCGGCCCTGGCGGCTGTTCTTGCCCTGGCCGTCGCCCCTGGCCTGACACTGGCCCAGCCGATCGATCGCCACGCGCTGGTCTCGCGGCACGACGTGTCCCTGACCGGCGTCGATCCGCACGCGCCGATGATGGTCGGCAACGGACAGTTGGGCTTCACCGCCGACATCACCGGCCTGCAGACTTTCCCCGAGCAATACTCGCCCCTGGCCCCGCTGCTGACCATGGCCCAGTGGTCGTGGCACAGCTTTCCCAACCCCAAGGGCTACACCGAGGCCGACGGCCTGAAGCCGGTGGACGTGCCCGGGCGCGGCAGCCAGCCCTATGCCTGGATGAAGGGCGGGCTGGAGAAGCCCAATCCCGCCGACGCCTGGCTGCGCGAGAACCCGCACCATTTCTCGCTGGGCCGCATCGCCCTGGACCTGCGCGACGCCAATGGACGCCCCGCCGCCTTCGCCGACCTGTCCCAGACCCGCCAAACGCTGAACCTGTGGACCGGCGGCCTGACCAGCACCTTCGTCTATGACGGCCAGCCCGTGACGGTGGAGACCCGCGTCCAGCCCGACCGCGACGTCGTGCTGGTCGAGATCGTCTCACCCCTGGTGGCGGCCGGCCGACTGGGCGTCACGGTGCGCTATCCCGGCGTGTCGGCGAACCTCAATCCCGACCCGTCGGACTGGACCCATCCCGAGCGCCACACGACCACCGTTGTAGGCCGCGCGCCGGGCCGGCTGGTGCTGTCGCGCCGCCTGGACGACACGGTCCATGGCTCGACCATCGACGCCCCCGGGGCGAGCATCGCGGTCAGCGGCCCGCACGCCTTCGCGGTGCGGCCCGGCGCCGGCGACCGGCTGGTGGTGATGGTCGGCTTCTCGCGAACCGCGAAGGCGCCGCCGGCCGTCAGCTACGCCCGGGCCCGCGACRCTGTCACCGCCCACTGGCGCGATTACTGGTCCCAGGGCGGGGTCGTCGACTTCACCGGCAGCACCGATCCGCGCGCGGCCGAGCTGGAACGCCGGGTGGTGCTGTCCCAGTACCTGCAGGCCCTGAACGGCGCGGGCGACACGCCGCCCCAGGAGGAAGGCCTGTTCTCCAACAGCTGGAACGGCAAGTTCCACCTGGAAATGCACCCCTGGCACTCGGCCCATTTCGCCACCTGGGGACGGCCCGCCGAACTGGAGCGCGGCCTCTCCTGGTACCTGGCCCATCTGCCCAAGGCCGAAGCCGAGGCGCGGCGACACAAGGTCGAGGGCGCCTGGTGGCCGAAGATGGCGGGACCCGAGGGCCGCAACAGCCCCAGCTCGATCTCGCCCTTCATCATGTGGCAGCAGCCGCACCCGATCCTGATGGCCGAGCTGGCCTTCCGGGCCCATCCCGACCAGGCGACCCTGGCGCGCTACGGCGAGCTGGTCGACCAGACCGCCCGCCTGCTGGCCACCTGGCCGCGCTGGGACGCCGCGACCGGCCGCTACGTGCTGGGGCCGCCGATCATCCCGGTGCAGGAGAACTACGATCCCCTGACCACTCTGAACCCGACCTTCGAGGTCGAATATTTCCGGCGCGGCCTTCAGACCGCCCAGGCCTGGCGGGAGCGACGGGGCCTGCCGCGCGAGGCGCAATGGGACGAGGTGATCGGCAAGATGTCCAAGGTGGCAGAGCGCGACGGCCTCTATCTGGCGACCGAAAGCTCACCCGACCTGTGGCGCCAGGCCGCCTCGCCCGCCTGCGACGGCCACGCGACGGGCGCCTGCGAGAACCGCGACCACCCCTCGTTCCTGATGGCCTACGGCCTGATCGGCGGCGACCGGATCGATCCGGACACCATGCGGCGGACGCTGGCCGCCACCGAAGCCCACTGGGACCTGCGCCAGACCTGGGGCTGGGACTTCCCGATGGTGGCCATGACCGCCGCCCGCCTGGGCGAGCCCGAGGACGCGGTCGATTGGCTGTTCAAGGACCTGAAGAACAACCAGTGGGGCGTCACGGGCATGACGCCGCGCGTCCATGCCGACGAACACGCCATCGCCTTCACGCCCGGCGCGCCGGGTGCAGGCGGCCCCGACGGTCCGGGCTACCGACGCGCCGCCGAGACCTATTTCCCGTCCAACGGGTCGCTGCTGCTGGCGGTCGGGATGATGGCCGGCGGCTGGGACGGTTCCAAGGGTCCCGCTCCTGGCTTCCCAAAGTCCGGCTGGACCGTCCGCGCGGAGGGCCTGAAGGCCCTGCCCTAGGTCTCGACCTCCTCCTCCCCCTCCTTCTCCGGTTTGCCTCATGACCACACCGACACGGCCTCTGGTTTTTCACGACGACCGCCTGTTTCCGGCCGACGAGCGCACGCGRGGCGTCGCCCGGGCGCTGTACGGCCAGGTCAAGGGCCTGCCGATCATCAGCCCGCACGGCCATACCGATCCGGCCTGGTTCGCGACGAATGCGCCCTTCGAGGACGCCACCGACCTGCTGCTGGCCCCGGACCACTACCTGTTCCGCATGCTCTACAGCCAGGGCATCAGCCTGGACGCCCTGAAGGTCCGCTCCAAGGCCGGCGTGCCCAGCACTGATCCCCGCGAAGCCTGGCGGCTGCTGGCCCAGAACTTCCACCTGTTTCGCGGCACGCCGTCGTGGCTGTGGCTCAACCACGTGTTCAGCCAGGTGTTCGGGTTCACCCAGTTCCTGAGCGCCGAGACTTCCGACGACTATTTCGACCGCATCAACGAGGCCCTGGCCACCGAGGCCTTCCGGCCCCGGGCGCTGTTCGACCGCTTCAACATCGAGACCCTGGCCACCACCGAAGGCCCGCAGGATCGGCTGGAGCACCACAAGGCCATCCGCGAGAGCGGCTGGGGCGGCCATGTGGTCACCGCCTATCGCCCCGACGCGGTCATCGACTTCGAGGACGAGCGCTTCGGCCGGGCCTTCGAGCGGTTCGGCGAAGTCTCGGGCCAGGACGTCACCCGCTGGAAGGGCTATCTGGAAGGCCACCGCCTGCGCCGCCAGGCCTTCATCGCGGCCGGCGCCACCTCCAGCGACCACGGCCATCCGACCGCCGCCACCGCCGACCTCAGCGACGTCGAGGCCGAGGCCCTGTTCCAGAGCCTGCTGAAGGGCGAGGTCACCCCGGCCAAGGCCGAGCTGTTCCGGGCCCAGATGCTGACTGAGATGGCCCGCATGAGCCTGGACGACGGCCTGGTCATGCAGATCCACCCCGGCTCGCACCGCAACCACAACACCGGCCTGCTGGCGTCCCACGGCCGCGACAAGGGGGCCGACATCCCCATGCGCACCGAATATGTCGATGCGCTCAAGCCCCTGCTGACCAAGTTCGGCAATGACCCGCGCCTGTCGATCATCCTCTTCACCCTGGACGAGACCGTCTACAGCCGCGAGCTGGCCCCGCTGGCCGGCCACTATCCGGTGCTGAAGCTGGGTCCGTCCTGGTGGTTCCACGACAGCCCCGAGGGCATGATGCGGTTCCGCGAGCAGGTCACCGAGACCGCCGGCTTCTACAACACCGTCGGCTTCAACGACGACACCCGCGCCTTCCTGTCGATCCCGGCCCGCCACGACGTGGCCCGCCGCGTCGACAGCGCCTTCCTGGCCCGCATGGTCGCCGAGCACCGCATGGACGAGGTCGAGGCCGCCGAACTGATCGTCGACCTCACCTACACCCTGCCCAAACGCGCCTACAAACTCGACCAACGGCCCAACTGGGCCAGGC
>NZ_JBFTZS010000405.1:0-4300 GCF_056406675.1 Caulobacter sp. P1_B12_2
GACTTAAGAGAGCTTGGCAACCACCGCCCGGGCCGCCGCCACGCCCGTCGCGAAACAGGCCTGCAGCAGGTAGCCGCCGGTCGGGGCCTCMCAGTTCAGCATCTCGCCGGCCACGAACACGCCGGGCGCGGCCTTCAGCTCCAGCCCGTCCAGCGCCTCGAAGCTCAGCCCGCCGGCCGAGGAGATCGCCCGCTCCAGGCCCTGCGTTCCGGTCAGGACGATCGGCGCGGCCTTGATCGCCGCCGCCAGGGCGTCGGGCGCGACCGGCAGGGCCACGCCGTGCGCCTCGCGCAGCAGACCGATCTCGACCGGCGACAGGTGGGCGGCCTTGCGCAGCCAGCTGGACAGCGACTGCCCGCCGCGCGGCCTCGACAGGCGCGCGGTCAACTGGCTCAGCGAGACGTCGGGCCGCAGGTCGATCTCCAGCCTCGCCGAGCCCCGCGCCTCGACCGCGTCCCGCAGCGCCGCCGACAGGGCGTAGACCGCCCCGCCCTCCAGGCCGTAGCCTGCCGCCAGGGCGTCGCCCCGCGAGCCGGCGCCCTCGAAGCTCAGGGCGATGTTCTTCAGCGGCGCCCCGGCGAAGCGCTCGCGGAACACCTCGCTCCACCCCACCGCGAAGCCGACATTGGCCGGTCGGAACGGCGCGACCGCCGCGCCCCGCGTCGCCAGCAGCGGCGCCCAGGCGCCGTCCGAGCCGAGCTTGGCCCAGCTCGCCCCGCCCAGGGCCAGGATCGCGGCGCGCGGCCGCACGGCGCGCGGTCCGTCCGGCGTCTCGAAGGTCAGGTCGCCGGCCGCGTTCCAGCCGGTCCAGGTCGAGCGGAGGTTCAGCGCCACGCCCTGCCCCTCCAGCCGCGCGATCCAGGCCCGCAGCAGCGGCGAAGCCTTCAGCGCCTTGGGAAACACCCGGCCGCTGGTGCCGACGAACGTCGCCTGCCCCAGCCCCTCGGCCCAGTCCACGAGGTCGGCGGGCGTGAAGGCCTCCAGCATCGGCCGCAGCCGATCGCTGGCCCCGCCGTAGCGTCCGGCGAAGCGCTCGAAGTCCTCCGAATGGGTCAGGTTCAGGCCGCCGCGCCCCGCCATCAGGAACTTGCGCCCCAGGGTCGGCATGCGCTCGAACACCGCCACCGACAGCCCGGCGCCGCTCAGCACCTCCGCCGCCATCAGCCCGGCCGGCCCACCGCCGATCACGGCGACGTCGAGAACTTGGGGATCAGTCACGCGGGCTGGATGTCCGTCAGGAAGAGGAGGTCATCGCTCTTATAAGGCAGCCACGCCGCATTCGAAGGGCCGCGCTACAAACGCAAAGCGGGCGCTGGATCGCTCCAGCGCCCGCTCGCTAACTTGCAGTCCGAAGTGCTTAGGCGTTGATCGACGCGACGTCGATCTTGAAGCCCGGACCCATCGTCGAGGACAGGCCGATACGCTTCACGTAGATGCCCTTGGCGCCGGCCGGCTTGGCCTTGACCAGAGCGTCGACCAGGGCCTTGACGTTGATCAGCAGGGCTTCGTCGGTGAACGAGACCTTGCCGATGCCGGCGTGGACGATGCCCGCCTTCTCGACGCGGAACTCGACGGCGCCGCCCTTGGCGTCCTTCACGGCTTGACCGACGTTCGGGGTCACGGTGCCGACCTTCGGGTTCGGCATCAGGCCGCGCGGGCCCAGCACCTTACCGAGGCGACCGACCAGGGCCATCATGTCCGGGGTCGCGATGACGCGATCGAAGTCCATGAAGCCGCCGGCGATCTTTTCGTACAGATCTTCGGCGCCGACGTGTTCAGCGCCAGCGGCGGTCGCTTCGGCCGCCTTGGCGTCCTTGGCGAAGACGGCGACGCGAACGTCGCGGYCGGTGCCCGACGGCAGGTTCACAACGCCGCGGACCTGTTGGTCGGCGTGGCGCGGATCGACGCCGAGGTTGACCGAGATCTCGATCGACTCGTCGAACTTGGCCTTGGCGTTGGCCTTGACCAGGGCGATGGCTTCCGAGACGGCGTGCGCGGCTTCGCGATCGCCGGTCCAGGCCTGGATGCGCTTGGGTTGCTTGGCCATGATCTTAGGCCTCCACGATCTTCAGGCCCATGGCCTTGGCGGAGCCTTCGATGATCTTGGCCGCGGCCTCGATGTCGTTGGCGTTCAGGTCCTTCATCTTCTTTTCGGCGATCTCGCGCAGCTGGGTGCGCGTGACTTCACCGACGGTTTCGCGACCGGTCAGCTTCGCGCCGGACTTCAGGCCGGTGATCTGCTTCAGGTAGTGCGTCGCCGGGGGGGTCTTGGTGACGAAGGTGAACGACTTGTCTTGGTACACGGTGATCACGGTCGGCAGGGGGGTGCCCTTTTCGACGTTCTCGGTGCGCGCGTTGAACTCCTTACAGAAGCCCATGATGTTGACGCCGCGCTGGCCCAGTGCGGGGCCGATGGGCGGTGAAGGCGTGGCGGAGCCGGCCTTCACCTGGAGCTTGATATAGCCCAGGATCTTTTTAGCCATTGTATCCTCTCAAGAAAGCCGAGCTAACGGCCTTCGCTGGTTGGCCGTGGTGCGGGCTGGCGGCCCTCCCACGGATTTGATCTTGCCGCGACCCGAATGTGTAACGGCAAGCACGCCCCGGGACAGGGTCCTGGGACGAAGGCGCGGCATTTAGCAGGCGGGGGGTGGAGAGTCCAGCACGAGGGCGACCGCCCCCTCCCCCGAAGGAGAGAGGGCGTCGCGGCCGAAACCCTAGAACGTCTCGCCGACCATCCGCTCGCTCAGCGCCCACAGCGCCTCGGCGCGGCTCGGGTCGAGGGCGTAGGACCGCACGCCGGCGCGGATCTGCGACGCGTCGTCGACCAGCTCGGCCACGTGACAGTCTTCGCTGTAGCGGCCGGCGACCAGCGAGACCGGCGCCGTGACCCCGGCCCAGATGCTGGTGGCCGCGCCCTGCGGAATGGTCTTCCACTCGATGGGCGGCTGGCCGGCGGCCTCGGCCTGGGCGTTCAGCTGATCGATCCAACCCTGGATGAAGGCCGGATCCAGGTGCCGGGCCAGCTCGGTCTGGATGCCGCCCGGATGGACGGCCGCGGCCCGCACGCCGCGATCCTTGTGGCGGCGATCGAACTCGACGGCGAACAGGATGTTGGCGGTCTTGGAGCGGCCATAGGCCTCGAACGGGACGTATTCGGTGGTCTCGAAGTTCGGATCCTCAAGATTCACGTCCGAGAAGCGGTGGCCAGACGAGGCCAGCGACACCACGCGAGACCCCGCCTTCAGCAGGCCGGCGATGCGGTTGATCAGTACGAAGTGGCCCAGGTGATTGGTGCCGAACTGGGTCTCGAAGCCGTCGACGGTCGTGCCGAACGGCGGGGCCATCACCCCGGCGTTGGCGATGATCAGGTCGAAGGTCCGGCCGTYGGCGACCAGGGCGTCGGCGCAGGCCCGCACGCTGGCGAGGTCGGCGAGGTCCAGCTGCACCAGCTCCAGCGAGCCGCCGCCGGCGGCAGCGGCGTCACGCACCACGCCCGTCGCGCCCTGCGCCTTGGCCAGGTCCCGCGCGGCCCCGACCATATGGGCGCCGTGGGCCGCCAAGGCCCGGGCGGTCTCAACGCCGAGGCCGGCCGAGACGCCGGTGACCAGCACGCGCTTGCCCGACAGATCGACGCCGGCCAGGACCTGGTCGGTGGTGGAGGTCGCTCCGAATTGTCCGCTCATGATCCTAGTTCCCTTGGATGTCTGTTGTCGAAACCCGTCCGCGAGATTAAATGGAGGACGGCTCCGGATACATATTCGGAGGCACCCTCCGTTTTTCAAGGGCGCGATGTCAAAAGAGTCTGAAGTCAGGTCGCGCAAGCCTCGCGCCGATAGCCTGCGCAACCGCGACCTGCTGTTGGCGGCGGGCAAGGCGGCCTTCACCGAGACGGGCGCCGAGGCCCCGCTGGAGGACGTCGCGCGGCGCGCCGGGGTCGGCATCGGCACGCTCTATCGCCACTTCCCCACCCGCGACGCCCTGGTCGCCGCGGTCTATGCGCGTGAGGTCGATCAGCTGACCGCCTCGGCCGAGGCCCTGCTGGCCGAACGTCCGGCGGGCGAGGCCCTGGCGGCTTGGCTGGACCAGTTGATCGACTACATGGCCACCAAGCGGGTCGTGGCCCCCGCCCTGCGCGCCGTCCCCGGCGACGGCGAGCGGCTCTACGCCAGTTCGGGCTCCAGCGTCATCGCCGCCCTGCGCCGCCTGACCGACGCGGCCAGCGCCTCTGGCGATATCCGCCCCGACATCGGCTTCGAGGACGTCGTGCGCATGATGACCGGCATCAGCCAGGGCTACGAAC
>NZ_JBFTZS010000406.1:0-4241 GCF_056406675.1 Caulobacter sp. P1_B12_2
CCACATACAGACGGCCGGCCGGCACGCGTCGCGAGCCGGCCTTGTTGTCGGACAACAAGCCGCCCGACAACGCTTGTCGCCGAGACCCTATCGTACGTTTCCACCCCCGATGTGGCGCCGATCAACGCTTGTCGCGCGACCGCACCTCACTATTGTCGCTTATGAAGGTCTGGGGCCGAGCGGCAAAGCGAAAAATCCCGATTCAGGCGCCGCGATGCTTTGAGCCTAAGGTCTCAACATTCCCAGATCGTTCTACGGCGCCGGTTCGCTGTTCCTATAGTCGTCCACGACAGGTTGAATCGTTAATGGGGGTGGACTGAAGAACATCGATGAAACGCTGCGTCCGTTGTTCGATGCCCGGAATATCGAGATGATACTGGGTGTCGTAGAACATTTCGGCGTCAAGCATGGCGTCCTGGGGCTCGCCAATCACCTGAACGCCGATCCCGGCGTATTGGGCGCGGATCTGGTCGAAGGCCGGGTCCTTGGCGTAGGACGGGAAGGCGATCGTGTTAGGCCACGTCGCCACCACGCACACGTCGTGCTGACGCGCCCATGCCACGAAGTCGGCGATGGCCTGGGCTTCGGGTCCCCTCTGCTCGACCTTGATGAACATGGGCCGGTAGAGCGACACACGCTCGTGTAGCGACTTGCTCTGGGCGGCGAAGACGGCGCGGTCCCGCTTCCGGTCGCCGTTCGGAGTCATCCGCGAACGGGCCCGTTCGACCAGGCCGTGGTCGCGCTTGTGCCTCAGCACGTCCCACAGCCGAGCAACCGGGGTAGCGATCATATACTGGATCTTCTGCGGCAGCGGCAGCTGCTCGAAATAGGAGGCGCCGCAGGTCATGGCGAAGTCGACCGCCACGGTCGAGGGCAYGCGGCCGCTATAGTACTTGTACTCGAGGGCCAGCACCACCGCGTCGCCTGGACGGACCGACTGTTTGGCGCGGTACAGCAACTCGTCGGCCGTCAGGCCCGCGAAGGCGCCCAGGTTGATCACCGGCTTGTTCAGGCGCGCCGTCATAAGGTCGGCGCCGATGCCCTGGTGCACGCCGGATCCGCCGACCAGTACGATCTTAGGCCGGGTCTCGGCGACGGCGATGTCCTGCTTGGCCTGGACCACGGCGCAGCGCAGGGCGCCTTCCTTGGTCGGCCGGCCCAGTTGAGCGGCGAAGAGCCCCAGGCAGATGGCGGCCAGGCCGACGAAGCCGCCCCCCGCACCGACCAGGAATTTGGCATAGACCGAACGTGCCTTGGAAAGATTGCGCATGCCCACGCTTCTAGAACTGGAAATAGAGGAATTCGGTCGAGGCGGCCGAGTTGATGATCTTGACGGCGACGAACAGGGCTGCGCCGGCCGCGATCCCGGACCACAGGCCGGGGCGCCAAGTAGGGATGCGCGCCAGTTTCGGTCCCCAGGTCTCGCGCAGTTCCGAGGAGTCTAGGGCTGGGTTGAAGCGACGCGTCAGTTGCAGGGCGTTGGGGGCCGCGAAGGCGATGACGGCCGCCAGCAGCAGCCAGGCCCAGTTAGTGTAGTAGATCATCCGGTCGTTCTCGGCGAAATAGGTCACGCCGAACTGGGCAAGGTCCAAGTGGAGGTGCCGCGCGAGGGTCCGCAGCTCCAGCGGCAGTCCCAGCCCGTTGAAACCGAACATCGCTGCGAACATCGTCCGCGTGGCGCTGATGTTTTCGGCGCGGAACGGCACCCAGGCCATCATCACCGCGAAGAAGGTTAGGATCGGCCCCAGGCCGAATGGCAGCTTGCGCTTGTCGGCTGGCCGCGAGCCGTTCCACAGATGGTTGATCACCAGATAACTGCCGTGCAACGCGCCCCATAGCGCGAAAGTCCAGCCCGCCCCATGCCACAATCCTCCCAGCAGCATTGTGGTCATGAGGTTGCGGTAGCGGGCGACCTTGCCGTTCCGGTTGCCGCCCAGCGGGATATAGAGGTAGTCGCGCAGGAAGCGCGACAGCGTCATGTGCCAGCGCCGCCAGAAGTCGATGATGCTGACCGACTTGTAGGGTGAGTTGAAGTTGGCAGGCAGACGCACGCCCAGCATCAGCGACAGGCCGATAGCCATCTCCGAATAGGCCGAGAAGTCGAAATAGATCTGGAAGGTGTAGGCCAGGGTCGCGGTCCAGGCCTGGAAGAAGTGGACCGTCTCGCCGTTGTTGGCGGCCGCGAAGATCGGCGAGGACAACTCGGCGACCTTGTCGGCCAGCAGCAACTTCTTCATTAGGCCAACCGCCATCAGCATCAGCCCGATCGCGGTCCAGCGCGACAAGCGCAAGCGCCGCCGGTTCTCGAACTGCGGCATCATCTCGGCGTGGTGGATAATCGGGCCGGCGATCAGGTGCGGGAAGAAAGAGACGAACAGGCCGTAGCGGGTTAGGTCCAGTTCGCGGACCTTGCCCTTGTAAGCATCCACCAGGAAGGCGATCTGCGTGAAGGTGAAAAATGAGACCCCGACCGGCAGCACGATGTCCGGCGCGGGCAGGTGAAGTCCCAGGAGGTCGAGCTGGGCCACCGTGAAATTGGCGTACTTGAAGATCCCCAGCAGGATGAGGTTGAACGCCAACCCGGTCGCGACCAGCGCCCGTGATGGCCTGGACAGCAACTGTCTTCCGAAGAGGAAGTTGACGGCGATCGATATGATGAACAACCAGAGATGGTGAGCATCGCTGATCGCGTAAAACGCAATCGAGGCGATCGCCAAGAAGGCGAAGCAAAGTGATCCGGCGGCGTATTTGCGAGCCAAATGGTAGATCGCGTAGGTAATCGGCAAGAAAACGAACAGAAATTCGTTCGAATTGAAAAGCATCACATTCCCCTGCCGAAGCGGCGCCAACCTACTGGCGGCTCTATGACAGGGTCAACCATCCACAACCGGTCAGGTCCGACAAACCGGGTGATGCTCATCAGGCATGCGCGAAACCGAACACCTAAGAGATTGCCTGGCCCGCGGCGGCCTGGACCGCGGCCTCGACAGCGGGGCCTGTGAGGGCGCCGGGCAAGGGCTGAGCGCCCTCACAGGTCTCCGTCCAGCGCCGAGAGCCGTTCTCGACCACAGCCAGTTCGCTGGCGCTGGCGATGAAGTACCGCCGCCCTTGCCAGCTGTGCTTGAGGGCGATGTAGCGTCCGCAGATTGTGCGGTCAGCTGTAGTCTTGCTGAGGGCCTCGTCCGCCATGACGATGGCCGCGCCGGGATGGCGGTTCTGAATGGCGCGCTGCGCAGATCCCAGGATGGCCTGGACGACCGGGTCCGGAGCGTCCGTCGCGGCGGATGCCGGGGCGGAAGGGGCAGTGGGCGGGCCGGTGGGCGCGGGGTCGCCGCAACTGGCCAGGGCGAAAGCCGTCGCGCTGAATGTGACTAGGACCAGGCCGTACCGCTTCGTGCTCATGTCATCTCCAGGGCGTCGGCCGGTGAGGCCAGCGCGATACTAGCAAGCGGATCGATGAACGCTATCGCCGCTACTCTTTTTGGCGAGGGAGCTATTTATTTCATTTTCGCTGCGTTCCTACTGCGCGGCTTTGGCGGTTAGCGCGTTTGCGGCTTGACCGTCGGGCGCCCGGGTGCGACCGCAATCGACGCCGATCTTGAGCTTTGCGGCTCGCCGCGTCTGGGAACCCATATGACCGAGCCAGCTTCTACGGTCCCGACGGACGCGATCCACGGCCGTGATCGCCTCCTGTTCCTGGACGGCTGGCGCGGCTTAGCGATCCTGGCGGTTTTCCTGGGTCACTATGTGGGAATGCCGGGTCTTCAGGTGGGGCGCTTCGGCGTCGAGCTGTTCTTTGTGCTCAGCGGCCGACTGATGGCCACGATCCTGTTCGTCGAGCGCTTTCCTCTGCCGGAATTCTTCCAACGCCGCATCGCGCGGATCTGGCCGGCCCTGTTCGTATTCGTCCTGGCCTCTGCGGCGATCTTCGGCGCTACGGGACTATTGAAGGTAGACCTCCTGCACATCGCAGCGGCCTTGACCTTTACCATCAACTATCTGGGCGCGCCGGGCATGCTGCTGCCCATCTACGATCACGTCTGGTCACTGTGCGTCGAGGAGTGGGCCTATGTCTTGCTCGGGTTCCTTGCCTTCCTCACGCGCCGCGGCAGTTGGGACGTGAAATGGACGGTCGCCACCGTGGCCGTCGCCTGCATGGTCAATGGGGCGATCCAGACCGCTCTGGGGGGATCTTACTACGAGGTCTATTGGCGCACTGACGTGCGGATGGCCCGCACGTC
>NZ_JBFTZS010000407.1:0-4220 GCF_056406675.1 Caulobacter sp. P1_B12_2
GCATCGAGCTGAACATGGACATGGTCCCGCAGCGCGAAACCGGCATGAGCGCCTACGAGATGATGCTCTCGGAAAGCCAGGAGCGGATGCTGGCGGTGCTGAAGCCCGGCCGCGAGAACGAAGGCCACGCCATCTTCGAGAAGTGGGGCCTGGACGCCGCCGTCATCGGCCACACCACCGACACCGGCCGCCTGGTGCTGAAGCATCACGGCGAGACCGTCTGCGACGTGCCCCTGGCCCCGCTGTTCGACGACGCGCCGCTGTATGACCGCCCCTGGGTCCAGCCGACGCTGCATCCGCACCTCGACCCGGGCAAGATCCCCGGCCCCATCGACTGGACCGCCGCCGTGCTCAAGGTGGTCGGCAGCCCCGACATGGCCTCCAAGCGCTGGCTGTGGGAGCAATATGACCGCCACGTCATGGCCGACACCCTGGAAGACAGCGCCACCGGCTGCGACGCCGGCATCGTGCGCATCCACGGCAAGGGCAAGGCTATCGCCGTGACCAGCGACGTCACCCCGCGCTACGTCCAGAACGATCCCTACGAGGGCGGCAAGCAGGCCGTGGCCGAAGCCTGGCGCAACCTGACCGCCGCCGGCTCGCTGCCGATCGCCATCACCGACAACCTCAACTTCGGCAGCCCTGAAAAGCCCGAGACCATGGGCCAGATCGTCCGCGCCACCGACGGCATGGCCGAGGCCTGCCGGGCGCTGGACTTCCCGGTCGTGAGCGGAAACGTCAGCCTCTACAACGAGACCAACGGCGTCGCCATTCCGCCGACCCCGACGGTCGGCGCCGTGGGCCTGCTCGAGGACTACGACCTGCGCATGGGCTTCGGCAACGTGGCCGAGGGCGACACGCTGGTGATCATCGGCGAGACCCACGGCGAACTGGGGGCCTCGATCTATCTGCGCGAGATCCTGGGCCGCGAGGACGGCGCCCCGCCGCCGGTCGACCTGGCCGTGGAGCGCAAGAACGGCGACTTCGTGCGCGGCCTGATCCCCACGGGTCTGGTGGCCGGCCTGCACGACCTGTCGGACGGCGGTCTGCTGATCGCCGCGGCCGACGTCGCCCTGGCCAGCAAGGTCGGGATCACCCTGAACGCCACAAGCCACGCCCACGCCCACCCCTACCTGTTCGGCGAGGACCAGGCCCGCTATCTGGTGGCAACGCCCGATCCGGAAGCCCTGCTGGCGGCGGCCAAGGAAGCCGGCGTCCACGCCAACCTGGCCGGCGTGGCCGGCGGGAACGAATTCGCCTCGACGGGCCTTTTCAGCATCCCGCTGGAAACCCTGCGCACGGCCCACGAGGCCTGGCTGCCGGGCTTCATGGGCGCGACGGCTTAAGGATCTTCAGCATGCGTATGACCTCGATTCTCGCCACGGCGAGCCTGGCCCTGTCGTTGCTGGCGGCCTGCGCGCCCACGGCTCCGGCCCCCGCCCACGCCGCCCAAAGCGCAGACGCCTCGTGCGCCGCGCGCGGCGGCTCAATGCAGCCGGTCGGCCGCATGCAGCGCCAAACCTGCGTCGTCCCCTATGCCGACGCCGGCAAGACCTGCTCGGACAAGGCCGACTGCCAGGGGGCGTGCATCGCCGACGGCAACGCCGAATCCCAGGCCGCCACCGCTGGCCAGTGCCAGAAGACCAACGTCCAGTTCGGCTGCTACGCCAAGATCGTCGGCGGCAAGTCGACCGGCACGATCTGCGTCGACTAGGGCTTCCTAACCCGTCCTGTCGTCGTCATMCCGGACAAGCCCGACGAAGGTGGGGCGGCGGTCCGGGATGACAAAAGCGGCTTCACCGTCCTGTCGAGACCGGCTCGCTCGCCTCGTCGCCGTCGAAGATCACGACGCCGCTATTGTTCTTGTCGTTGGAGTCGTTGATGAAGTCGGCCCGCGCCTCGCCTAGCGCGGGCTGGCCTTTCGGCGCTTCCAGGACCGGCGTCTCTCGGCTCTGCCGAAACCACTGAAACATCTTCCATAGCCAAGTCAGGATCATCGTTCCCTCCAGAGCCTCGGGGTCGCCAGGTGCTCAGGCGAACTGGACGTTCGCCAGGGTGAACTCGAACGGCGCCGCCTCGCGGCCGGCCCCGCCGCCGGTCATCACGATGTCGGCGCTGGCGACGCCCAGCAGCGACAGCTCGGTGTTGACCGACGAGATGATGGCCGAATTCATCAACTCGCCCTCCTCCGCCTGCGACACCACGCCGATCCAGATCGTCGGCTTGAACTGGAACACCGCCTTCTGTCCCGGCGCGACGTCGCTCTCCTGGGCGTACAGCTTGCCGCTCTTGTAGACCCCGGCGTTGATCGCCCCCTTCGGCAGGGCGTTGCGCACCTCGATCTCGTTCGGACTGGACGCCGATCCGCTGAGCTTCAGCACGTCGCCGGAGGTGTCGAGCACCATCGAAAACTGCTGACCGTTGGCTGCGTTCAGCAGCGGCGTGTAGTTGCCCCAGCTGTCGCTGGCCCCGACCTGGGTGGCCATCGGATAGACGAACGGGTGGTGGTCGCCCTGGCCGCAGTTCTGGATCACCTGCCAGGCCACCGCCGTCTCCTGGACGTCCGGCGCCGCGTTCTTGGCGAAGATCACGATCTCGCTGTTATTCACGTCGTTGGAATCGTTGATGAAGTTCAGCTTGATGTCCATGCGTCCCACCCCGGATGACCCGACGACCGGCGGATCTTGCAGGAAGCCTACACTCAAAAGCCGAAACTTGGCCACGCGCTATCGAAGGTGGTCCCCGGTCTAGCGGCCCTGCCCTTCCCGGACCTGGGCCACACGGGCCAGCACCACGGGGCCGGCGGCGGGACCGGCGGCGTAGACGAAGTCGAGACCGTCCATCGGCTTGCCCGTGCGGCGGTCCACCAGCACCGGTTCGGCCGGCAGGCCGGTGACCGCCTCGACCATCTGGCTGGCGACGCCCTCGACCGCGTAGTGGCGGTTGCCGAAGGCCATCAGCGCCGTCAGCACCGGTGCGAAGTCGCGCGCTAGCTCGGTCGCTACGTATTCGTGGCGCAAGGGGCGCTCCTGGTAGGGCCGGCGCTCCAGGAAGCCCGCCTCGACCAGAGCGGCCAGCCGCTGGGTCAGGATGTTGGGCGCCACGCCCAGGCTCTTCTCGAATTGGTCGAATTTCGACAATCCCTGCAGGGCGTCGCGTAGGATCATCAGGCTCCAGGTGTCGCCTACGCGCTCCAGCGTGCGGCCCACGGGGCATTGTCCAGGATCGAAGGCGCGTCGGGTCATGGCGCTAATATAGGCCTTCGCTAGCAAATCGAAAGTTACTTACTTGCGTTTTGCAAGTGACTTACCATTTCAGCGTCACGGCGGGACCATGGGGCCTTCGCCAAACCCTTTTCGGGACAAAGACGATGAGCAAGCAAGACATCCCCGGCACGGCCCTGATCACCGGCGCCTCCACCGGCATCGGCGCCACCTATGCCGACCGCTTGGCCCGCGCCGGCCATGACCTGATCCTCGTGGCTCGCGACACCGGCCGCCTCGGCGCCCTTGCCGCCAAGCTGCGCGGCGAAACCGGCGTGAAGGTCGACGTGATCACCGCCGACCTGACGAACAAGGCCGACCTGGCTCGGGTCGAGGCCCGGCTGGCCGACGACGCCGCGATCGACATCCTGATCAACAACGCCGGCGTCGCCCTGTCCGGCGCCTTCGTCGAGCAGGACCTGGAGCGGGTMGAGAGCATGATCCAGCTGAACATCGTCTCGGTGACCCGCCTGGCCCACGCCGCCGCCAAGGCCTTCGCGGCCCGCGACCGCGGCGCGATCGTCAACATCTCGTCGGTCGTGGGCCTGGCCCCCGAGCTGCAGATGGCCGTCTACGGCGCGACCAAGGCCTATGTGACCTATTTCACCCAGACCCTGCGCCTGCAGCTGAGCCCCAACATCCACCTCCAGGCCGTGCTGCCGGGCGCGACCCGCACAGAGATCTGGGACCGCTCGGGCAGCGGCGGCGCCGAGGCGCTGGACCCGAACATGCTGATGGAGGTCGACGACCTGGTGGACGCGGCCCTGGCCGGCTTCTTCCAGGGCGAGCTGGTCACCATCCCGTCCCTGCCCGATCCGGCCGACTTCGCGGCCTATGACGCGGCCCGGGCCAAGCTGCTGCCGAACCTGTCGCGCAACCGCTCGGCCGCCCGCTACAAGGTCGGCGAGCCCGCCTAGACGAAGAGGCGAGCCAGGCCGGGGCCCTTGGGTCCCGGCC
>NZ_JBFTZS010000408.1:0-4213 GCF_056406675.1 Caulobacter sp. P1_B12_2
GGCCGAGGCCCTGGAGCTGCTGGGCGACACCGACGGCGCCCAGGCCGCCCGGGCCCGGCAGATCAAGGGCGGGGTCCGCGACCCGCTGCTGATGACCGCCGCCGTCGCCCTGGTCGAGGAGAAGCCCGGCGAGGCCGAGAAGATCCTGCGCGGCCTGCTGGAGACCCGGCCAGACGAGCCGGCCGCGATCCGCATGCTGGCCGAGGCCGTCGCCCGGCTGGGCCGCCAGGAGGAGGCCGAAACCCTGCTGGTTCGCTGCCTGGAGATCGCCCCCGGCTTCACCGCCGCCCGCCAGAACCTGGCCACGGTGCTGTACCGGCTGGGCCGCTCGGAAGAGGCCCTGGCCCAGCTKGACCCGCTGCTGGCCGCCGATCCCCGCAACCCCGCCTACGCCAACCTCAAGGCCGCCGCCCTGGCGCGGATCGGCGAATACGCCCCGGCCATCGCGATCTACGAGGACGTGCTGGCCCGCTACCCCCAGCAGCCCAAGGGCTGGATGAGCTACGGCCACGCGCTGAAGACCGTCGGCCGCTCGGCCGACTGCGCGGCCGCCTACCGCAAGGCCGTCGACCAGGCGCCCTCGCTGGGCGAGGCCTGGTGGAGCCTGGCCAACATGAAGACCTGGCGCTTCACCGACCAGGACCTGGCGGCGATGGAGCGCGAGCTGGCGCGCGAGGACCTGTCCGACGAGGACCGCCTGCATCTCGACTACGCCCTGGGCAAGGCCCACGAGGACGTCGGCCGCTACGCCGAGTCGTTCGCGCACTACGCCCGAGGCGCGGCCCTGCGGCGCAGCCAGCTGGCCTACGACCCCGCGACGATCCGCGACCACGTGGCGCGCGGCAAGGCGGTGCTGACGGCGGCGCTGTTCGCGTCGCGGGCGGGGCAGGGCTGCCCCGCGCCCGATCCGATCTTCATCCTGGGCCTGCCGCGGTCCGGCTCGACCCTGGTCGAGCAGATCCTGGCCAGCCACTCGGCGGTCGAAGGCACGATGGAGCTGCCCGACGTCGGCGCGATCGCCAAGCGGCTGGGCGGCGCCAAGTCGTCCCGGRACGTCTCGGCCTATCCCGAGATCCTGACCACGCTGAGCGCGGCCGAGCTGGAGGCGCTGGGCCAGGAATTCCTCGATCGCACCCGGGTGCAGCGCAAGACCGACCGGCCGCTGTTCATCGACAAGATGCCCAACAACTGGGCCCATGTCGGGCTGATCGCCCTGATGCTGCCGAACGCCAAGATCATCGACGCTCGCCGCCATCCGCTGGGCTGCTGCTTCTCGGGCTTCAAGCAGCATTTCGCCCGGGGCCAGGCCTTCAGCTACGGCCTGGACGACATCGGCCGCTACTACGCCGACTACGTGGAGCTGATGGCSCATGTCGACGCCGTGCTGCCGGGCCGGGTGCATCGGGTGATCTACGAGGAGATGGTCGCCGATCCGGAGACGCAGATCCGCGCCCTGCTGGACTATTGCGGCCTGCCGTTCGAGGAATCCTGCCTGAACTTTCACGAAAACGACCGCGCCGTGCGCACCGCAAGCTCAGAGCAGGTCCGGCGCCCGATCTTCAAGGATGCGGTCGAGCATTGGCAGAACTACGAATCATGGCTGGACCCTCTGAAGACCGCCCTGGGACCCGTCCTATCCAGCTATCCCGCCGCGCCTGAATTTTGATCACCCGCTTCGAACCCTGCCATTTCTGCAACAGTCGGCCGAATTGACGTTTGTTTGAATTTTGCTCCTTGCGGGGACAAAATCCGAGGGAGACCATCGTTCACCTAATCAGTTCGGGGGAGCGATATGCCGTTGACCAAGCGTAACACGCACGGATCGTGCAAGAGGGCGATCTGGACCACGGCCCTCCTGGCCTCGTCCATGCTGACGGCGGTGACCGCCCAGGCGCAGACGACGCCGAGCGGCGCGGTGGCGCTGGAAGAGGTGGTCGTCACCGCCCAGAAGCGTTCGGAAAACCTGCAGGACGTGCCGGTCAGCATCCAGGCCTTCGGCGAGGCCAAGCTGGAGCAGCTGCAGGTCAGCAACTTCACCGACTATGTGAAATACCTGCCCAGCGTGTCGTTCCAGACGACCTCGCCGGGCTTCTCCAACGTCTATTTCCGCGGCGTGGCCAGCGGCGGCGACGGCAACCACTCCGGCTCCCTGCCCAGCGTCGGCGTCTATCTGGACGAACAGCCCGTCACCACCATCCAGGGCGCGCTGGACATCCACATCTACGACATCGCCCGGGTCGAGGCGCTGTCGGGGCCGCAGGGCACGCTGTACGGCGCCAGCTCCCAGGCCGGCACCCTGCGCATCATCACCAACAAGCCCAGCACGGCCGGCTTCAGCGCCGGCTATGACCTGGAGGCCAACACCATCGCCCACGGCGATGCGGGCTATGTGGCCGAGGGCTTCGTCAACCAGCCGATCAACGACAAGGTCGCCGTGCGCCTGGTGGGCTGGGCCGAGCATCAGGGCGGCTATATCGACAACGTCGCCGGCTCGCGCACCTATCCCACCTCGGGGATCACGGTCACCAACGCCGACCGGGTCAAGAAGGACTACAACGACGTCGACCTCTACGGCGGCCGGGCGGCCGTCAAGATCGAGGCGGGCGACAACTGGGTGATCACGCCCCAGGTCATGGGCCAGATCGAAAAGGTCGGCGGCATCTTCTCCGAAGACCGCACCCTGGGCGCGCTGCAGGTCGCCCACTACTATCCCGAAAACTCCAAGGACAAGTGGTGGCAGGCGGCCATGACCGTCGAGGGCAAGATCAGCAACCTCGACGTCACCTATGCCGGCTCGTACCTGGATCGCGACGTCGACACCCGCCAGGACTACACCGACTACTCGTTCTTCTATGACACCCTGGCCGGCTACGGCGCCTACTGGACCGACGACGCGGGCAACCCGGTCGATCCGTCGCAATACATCATCGGCCACGACGCCTACGCCAAGCTCAGCCACGAGCTGCGCGTCGCGACCCCGCAGGACTATCGCTTCCGCGTGGTCGGCGGCCTGTTCTACCAGCGCCAGACCCACGGCATTCACCAGAACTACCGGATCGACGACCTCGGCCCGTCTCTTTCGGTGCCCGGCAATCCGGGGACGATCTGGCTGACCGAGCAGAAGCGCATCGACCGCGACAGCGCGGTGTTCGGTGAGGCGGCGTTCGACATCACCGACAAGCTGACGATCACCGGCGGCATCCGCTTCTTCGAGTCGGACAACAGCCTCAAGGGCTTCTACGGCTACGGCGCCGGCTACGGCTCGACCGGCGAGCGCGCGTGCTTCAAGCCCTCCGAGATCGAAGGCTCGCCCTGTACGAACCTCGACAAGCGGGTCAAGGAGAACGGCAACAGCAAGAAGGTCAACCTCACCTACAAGGTCGATGGCGACAAGCTGGTCTATGTCACCTATTCCGAGGGCTTCCGGCCGGGCGGCATCAACCGTCGCGGCACGCTGCCGCCCTACCAGTCCGACTTCCTGAAGAACTACGAGTTCGGCTGGAAGACCAGTTGGGCCGACAACCGCTTCCGCTGGAACGGCGCTGTGTTCCATCAGACCTGGGACGACTTCCAGTTCTCGATCGTCGGGGCCAACGGCCTGACCGAGATCAAGAACGCCGTCTCGGCCACGATCAACGGGGCCGAGACCGACTTCAGCGTCGCGGTCATGCAGGGCCTGACTCTGAACGGCGCGGCGTCCTACATCGAGGCCAAGCTGAAGGGCGGCTATTGCGGCAAGGTCGACCCCGCCACCGGCGAGCCGATCACCGACTGCCCGGTCGATCTGGTCACCTATCCCGAGCGCGCCCCGGACGGTCAGCGCCTGCCCGTGACGCCGAAGTTCAAGGCCACGCTGAACGCCCGCTACGAGTTCGACCTCAACGGGTTCGACGCGTTCGTCCAGGGCGGGATCGTCGGCCAGACCGACGCCTGGGCCGACCTTCGCACCTACGCCCGCGAAGTGCTGGGCAAGCAGGCCGGCTACATCACCACCGACCTGTCGGCCGGGCTGGGCCGCGACAGCTGGACCTTCTCGGCCTATGTCGTGAACCTCAACGACAGCCGGGCCAGCCTGACCCGCAGCACCGAATGCGTCGAGGCCGTTTGCGGCGCCCAGGTCTATTCCGTGCCGCTGCAGCCGCGGACCATCGGGGTGAAGTTCGGGCAGAAGTTCTAGGGCATTTGGTTTGGGGACAGGCGCATGCGCCTGTCC
>NZ_JBFTZS010000409.1:0-4193 GCF_056406675.1 Caulobacter sp. P1_B12_2
GTCGATATAGAGCGCCGCCGAGCCCAGTTCCGAGACCACCGGCCCGGTCTCGCCCTTCCAGCGCGCGGCCGCCCATTGCGCCGCCGGACCGGCGGGCGGCGCCAAGGCCTCGACCCGCACCGGCCAACCGCGCCGCCGCAGATGCCGGGCGATCACATAGCCGTCGCCGCCGTTGTCGCCCGGACCGCACCAGACCACCGTGGGACAGCGCGCATAGCGTTCGCGGATGACCTCCGCCACGGCGCGCCCCGCCCGCTCCATCAAGACGATGGTCGGCGTCCCCGCTTCGGCCGCCGCGCGGTCCGCCGCGGTCATCTCGGCGACGGTCATGATCTCGCGCGGCACGGCTGCTCCTCTTTAAAGCACTTGGGTGGAAGCCTCTTGGCCTTTGTCGACCAGGATCAGGCCGCCGTCGACCAGATCGAACACCGTCACCGACACGTGGTCGGGTCGAAAAGCCGCCACCGCCTCGCCGCCGGTCGCCGCCGACACCGCCGCGTTCAACGCCACGAAATGGCTGAACACCGCCGCGCCGGGATGCGAGGCCACGCCCTCGGCGACCTCGCGGGTCCAGGCCGCGTAGTCCAGATCGCCCCGGATGTCGCTCCACCGGCCCTGGAAGGCTTCGCGCAGCCAGGCCGGGCGCGCCTCGGCGTCGAGGGCGGCCGGCGTCGGGATCTCGCCGACCCGAGGATCGATCTCGACCGTCACGCCCAGGGCGTCGGCCAGCGGCTGGGCGGTTTCCCGGCAGCGCCGCAGCGGCGAACTGACCACCCGCGACGGGCGCTCGCCCACGGGCAAGGCCAGCAACACCCGCGCCACGGCCCGCGCTTGTTCAGCGCCGATGCCGTCCAGGCCCGGATCCTGGTCCGCATCGCCCCAGGTCGAGGCGGGACGGCCATGGCGGATCATATGAATGCGGCTCATCGGCTTTCCTTGTCCCCGAAATATCTTCCCCGCCATGCCCTAGGGCCGGGTCTTCTTGCCACGTTTACGGGGCGGCCCCGGGGCGCCGTTCGCCATCGAAACGTGCGAACGCGCAAAAACCCACCCAGCCCCGACCGGCTCGCCCGCCTTGGGTTTCGCCACAATCTTCAGCAGTTTTCGAATCGACGGCGCATTTTTGTCCATTCCGACAAAGACGCCTCGACGTGGTCCACTCGCCGACGACACCGGTTCGGCCCGGTTCTTCGCCGCCAAAATGGCCGTTTCGACGATCCTAGGTCGCCAATCGCCGCTCGCAAGGCGGTTTGGGCGGCCAAACACGCCCTGATCATCTTTCAGGCTTTACGTGCACAAATATTGATCAATGAGCGGAACTCAGCAGAACTCGCACGATAAAGCGCTTCAGCGCGCTTGTGACCCGACAGGTCGGCGTGCTCCGTGCCGCTCAGTCAGCGGCGCCCGCGCCGTTTGGGCGTGAAAGAAGTCTGATGAAAAAGATCGAAGCCGTCATCAAGCCGTTCAAGTTGGATGAGGTCAAAGAGGCCCTCCAGGACATGGGCGTGCAAGGCATGACCGTGCTGGAAGCCAAGGGCTACGGCCGCCAGAAGGGCCATACCGAGCTCTATCGCGGCGCCGAGTACGTCGTCGACTTCCTCCCCAAGATCAAAGTCGAAGTCGTGGTCGAAGACAGCCAGTTGGAGCCCGCGCTCGAAGCCATCACCAACGCCGCCCGCACGGGCCGCATCGGCGACGGCAAGATTTTCGTGTCCGAGATCACGGAAGTCGTCCGCATCCGCACCGGAGAAACCGGCCCGTCCGCCGTCTAGGCAGGGTCCGTAACCGCTTAACGCTCAAAGGGGATAACGATGAGCACCGCCAAGCAAATCCTGGATCTGATCAAGGAAAAGGACGTCAAGTACGTCGACGTTCGTTTCACCGACGTGCGCGGCAAGCTGCAGCACGTCACCTTCGACATCGATCTGGTCGATGACGACTTCCTCAACGACGGCACCATGTTCGACGGCTCGTCGATCGCCGGCTGGAAGGCCATCAACGAGTCGGACATGAAGCTGCGTCCCGATCTCGACAGCGCCATCATCGACCCGTTCTACCAGCAGACCACCCTGGCGCTGTTCTGCGACGTGGTGAACCCCGACACAGGCACCCCCTACAACCGCGACCCGCGCTCGATCGCCAAGAACGCCCTGGCCTACGTCAAGTCGTCGGGCATCGGC
The DNA here is from genome assembly GCF_056406675.1 of Caulobacter sp. P1_B12_2. Classification (NCBI taxonomy): domain Bacteria; kingdom Pseudomonadati; phylum Pseudomonadota; class Alphaproteobacteria; order Caulobacterales; family Caulobacteraceae; genus Caulobacter; species Caulobacter sp. P1_B12_2. Next base: position 2,181 of record NZ_JBFTZS010000409.1, read on the forward strand.
GACACCGTGTTCTTCGGCCCCGAAGCCGAGTTCTTCATCTTCGACGACGTGCGCTGGAACACCTCGTCGAACAACACCGGCTACTCGTTCGACTCCGTCGAACTGCCGGGCAACTCGGCCAAGGAATATCCGGAAGGCAACATGGGTCACCGCCCGGGTCCGAAGGGCGGCTACTTCCCGGTCAACCCGATCGACTCGGCTCAGGACCTGCGCGGCGAAATGCTGGCCGTCATGGGCGAGCTGGGCATGAAGCCGGAAAAGCACCACCACGAAGTGGCGCCCGCCCAGCATGAACTCGGCCTGAAGTTCGACACCATGGTCGTGATGGCCGACCGCATGCAGCTCTACAAGTACGTGATCCACAATGTGGCCCACGCCTACGGCAAGAGCGCCACCTTCATGGCCAAGCCGATGTTCGGCGACAACGGCTCGGGCATGCACGTGCACCAGTCGATCTGGCAGGACGGCAAGCCGCTGTTCGCCGGCGACAAGTACGCCGGCCTGTCGGACATGTGCCTGTGGTACATCGGCGGCATCATCAAGCACGCCAAGGCGATCAACGCGTTCTCGAACTCGACGACGAACTCGTACAAGCGCCTGGTGCCGGGCTACGAAGCCCCGGTGAAGCTGGCCTATTCGTCGCGCAACCGTTCGGCCTCGATCCGCATCCCGCACGTCGACTCGCCGAAGGCCAAGCGTCTGGAAGCCCGCTTCCCCGACCCGATGGGCAACCCCTATCTGACCTTCGTCGCCCTGCTGATGGCCGGCCTGGACGGCATCAACAACAAGATCGATCCGGGCGCGCCCGCCGACAAGAACCTGTACGACCTGCCGCCGCGCGAACAGAAGAAGATCCCGGAAGTCTGCGGCTCGCTCCGCGAGGCTCTCGAGAACCTCGACAAGGACCGCGCCTTCCTGAAGGCCGGCGGCGTCATGGATGACGACTTCATCGACAGCTACATCGAGCTGAAGATGGAAGAGGTGATGCGCCTGACGCTGCACCCGCACCCGGTCGAATTCGACATGTACTACAAGTGCTAGGCTTCACGGCTTAGGACGAAGAAGAGGCCCGCGGAGCGATCCGCGGGCCTTTTTCTTTAGGCCTTGGCCAGGCCCACGCCACCGATCGGCACGGTCTCGAACCGATGCCCGAAGCCGGCGATGATCGGGCGGGCCTTGGCGATGGCGGCCTGGACTGAGGGCAGCTTGAGCGACCCGGCGTGGCTGTCCTTGTCGGTCCAGACCTCGGTGATCCACAGGGCGTCGGCGTCGACCGCGTCCTTGGCGACGATATAGCTGAGGCAGCCGGGCATGCCCTCGGTGCTCTCCGCCAGGATGGCGACCAGCTCGTCCCGCTTGCCGGGCGCGGCCTTCATCTGACCGATCAGTCCGTACATCGTCTTGTTCTCCTTGGCCTGGGTCAGGGACGGCGCGGTGACGGCCGCCAGGGCCAGTACGCCCGCGAGCACCGCGCGTCGTTCGATATCGTCTGGTGAATGCGTCATCGTTCCTCCCCCTCGCCAGTCTCGGCGAGCATGGACCGGATCGTGTCAGCATCCGGCGAAGCCAGGGCCGGGCCAAGTCCCAGCAGGTGCAGCGTGTTGAAGCACAGAGGCCGTCCGGCCGGCCGAACGATCCGCACGCGGTCGCGCCAGCCGGCCGAGCGGACCAGGTCCAGCGGCGCGATGATCGCTCCTCGGCCGGCCGCGCAGCTCTCCATCGCCTCCTCGATCTCGCCGGCGTGGTCCAGCCGCTTCAGGGCGTCAGGCTGAGCGCCGAACACCGTCTCGAACCAGTGGCCGAATACGAACTCGTACTCGTCATAGGTGGCGAAAGCAGTGCGAGAGAGGGCGTCGAGGTCTTGCGGGATCTCCATCCGGGCGGGCGCGGCCAGCACCAGTTCTTCCCGGGCGATCGGCGTCGACTGCACCGGCGCGGCGACCACCGGCCGATAGGTGACGCCCAGGTCGACGGCGCCCGCCCCGACCGCCGACAGCACCGCCTCATGCGAGC
>NZ_JBFTZS010000410.1:0-4169 GCF_056406675.1 Caulobacter sp. P1_B12_2
CCCACCTACGAGGCGCTGCTCAAGATCTTCTGGGAGAATCACGACCCGACCCAGGGCATGCGTCAGGGCGGCGACATCGGCACGCAGTACCGCTCTGGGATCTATGTCACCTCCGACGGCCAGGCCGCCGCGGCGGTGGCGTCCAAGGAGGCCTATCAGCAGGCGCTGAACGCCCAGGGTCTGGGGTCCATCACCACTGAGATCGGCGCGGCCGGCCCGTTCTACTTCGCCGAGGACTATCACCAGCAGTACCTGGCCAAGAACCCCGAGGGCTATTGCGGCATCGGCGGCACGGGGGTGGTCTGCCCGATCGGCGTCGGGGTGGAGGCATGAGTTTTAGTTCCGCTCATCCCGGCGAATGCCGAGACCCAGATGGAATAGCTTTGAGGCTGTTTCCATGAGCTCCGAGCTTTTCCAGTCAGACACACCGCTAAGGGATCTGGGTCCCGGCATTCGCCGGGATGAGCGGATCAGGGGTGGCATTTTCAGGATTGAGCCATGACCCCCGAGGCCTTCGACGCCGCCGCCCTGGCCCTGCCGGGCGCGACCATGACCATCCAGTGGGGCGACGACCACGTCTACAAGGTGGGCGGCAAGATGTTCGCCGTGCTGGGCGGCGCGGTGGGCGCGAGCGGCTTCTCGCTCAAGGCCTCGGAGGTGGCGTTCGAGGTGCTGAGCGAGACCGGCCGGGCCATCCCCGCGCCCTATCTGGCGCGCGCCAAGTGGCTGCACTTCGCCGACCTGGGCGCGCAGGACGCCGACGAGGTCGCCGACTGGCTGAAGACCGCCCATGCCCTGATCGCCGCCAAGCTGACGAAGAAGGCGAGGGCGGAGCTGGGGCTGTAGGGTCTTCTCCTCACCCGCGCAGCGGGGAGGAGAAGGAGGGTGAAGCCGCCCCGCTAAACCTGTTCGCTGTTGCTCTTGCCGGCCAGGTGCGGACCCACGACCACCGGCTGGCGTTCGAGGATCTGGCGCACCTTGCGCACGGCGGCCGAGGCCGGGCTGCGGCGCTGGCGCCAGAGCAGCAGGATCATCGCGCCGCCGGTGGCGACCGCGAAGGCGATCGGGCCCAGCAGCCAGGCCGCCGCCGCCAGGGCGAAGTAATAGCCGCGCACCCCGGCGTTGAACGCCGACAGGGCCGGATTGAGGATCGCGCCCGTCGCCTCGGCATATTCCTCGAGCACCGCGCGCGGAGCCCACATCGGCGTCGCGCCGATGGCGGCCAGGCAGTAGTTCATCTGGCGGATCGCCCAGATGAAGTCGAGCAGGCCGCGCGCCAGGGCGACCAGCACCACGCCCAGCTTGATCTGGAAGACCAGGGCCGAGGCCGGGGCCAGAACGGCCAGGCCCTCGATGGTCTTCAGCGCGGTGTCGCCGCCGAACAGCACCCCGGCCGCGGCGGCGATCAGGATCAGGTTGGACGAGGCGAAGAACGAGGCCGAATTGATCGCATGGCCCAGCAATTGGCCGTCCAGAAGGGCGATCTCGCGCACCGCCATCTCGGCCATCCACCGGCGGCGGATCACCGTCATGTCGGTGTTGATGACGTTCTTCTCGCGGCCCAGCCGCTTGAGCATCGGCTCGTAGAACAGCCAGCAGAACAGGAAGAAGGCCAGGACCACCAGATCGATGATCGGCATGGCCAGGAACTGCTGGGACAGGGCGTGGGAGAGCGTGGAGGGCATGGAACGCACTTAAGTCTGGAACGAGAGTCGGCGAAAGGGTGAGCGGTATCAATCCTCGAGGATCAGGCTGTGCTTGCCGGTGTCCCGCAGCAGCAGGGAGACGATCAGGCCCACGGCCATGATCGCCGCGAGATAGAGGTAGAACCCGCTTTCCATGCCCTCGTGCTTGAACCACAGGGCGACGTATTCCGCCGTGCCGCCGAACGCGGCGTTGCCGATGGCGTAGGGGAGGGCCACGCCCAGGGCGCGCACGTGGGTGGGGAACAGCTCGGCCTTCACCACGGCGCTGATCGAGGTGTAGCCCGACTGCACGAACAGGGCCGCGAAGATCAGGCCGAAGGCGACGGCGGGGCTGGTCGCCTTGGCGGTCAGGCTGAACACCGGCCAGGCGATCAGGGCGCCCACCCCGAAGGCGAAGACCAGCATGGTCTTGCGGCCCACCCGATCCGACGCCCAGCCGAACAGCGGCTGGATCAGCATGAAGCCGGCCAGGGTGGCCAGGTTGATCGCCCCGGCGGTGGCCTTGTCGAAGCCGGCCGTGTTGACCAGGAACTTCAGCATGTAGGTGGTGTAGGCGTAGAAGGCCAAGGAGCCGGCGGCGGTCAGGCCGATGATCGCCAGGGTCTGCTTGGGATGGCGCGAGACCAGCGGCGCGGCCAGGGCGACGTAGGTGGCGACCAGCAGCGCCACCGCCCCGTACTGGGCCGTCGCGGCGAGCGGCGCGTCGGTGAAGCTGGCGACCATGGCGCCGACGGTGGCCAGCAGCAGCAGGCTGACCCACGTCACCTGGCGGCGGCTGACCGGATCGTGGGCGACGGTGACGTTCTGGTGCGAGACGCTTTCCTCGATCCCGGTGCGGATCCAGAACACCACCACGGCCAGGGCCGCGCCCACGAAGAACGGAATGCGCCAGCCCCACTCGGCCAGGTCTTCCTTGCTCAGGGTGTTCTGCAGGATCACCAGCACCAGGGCCGCCACCAGTTGGCCCATGATCAGGGTCACGTACTGGAAGCTGGACCAGAAGCCGCGACGCTTCCTGCCGGCCAYCTCGCTCATATAGGTGGCGCTGGCGCCGTATTCGCCGCCGACCGACAGGCCTTGCAGCAGGCGGGCCAGCAGCAGGATCACGGGCGCGGCGTCGCCGATCTTGGCGTGCCCCGGACACAGGGCGATAATCAGCGAGCCGACGCACATCAGCCCCACCGCCAGGGTCAGGCCGGCCTTGCGGCCTTTACGGTCGGCGTACAGCCCCATCAGCCAGGCCCCGACAGGGCGCGCGCCGAAGCCGACCGCGAAGATGGCGGCGGTCTGCATCAACTGGGCGGTCTGATCGCCCTTGGGGAAGAAGATCTTGGCGAAATAGATCGAGAAGGCGGCGTAGGCGAACCAGTCGTACCATTCGACCAGATTGCCGGCCGAGCCGCCCAGGATGGCCCGGGTTCGGCGCCAGGCGCTCATGGGCTCGGCGGCCTGAGGCGGCGTCGCCGTCGTGGCGGTGTCGATCATCTGGCCCCCCGGGGTGTTCGTTGGGGCGGACCTTAGGCGAACATCGATCGTTGGGGGAGGGGGCTATGCGCGGTCGGGGACGCACGCGAGCGCGCGTCCCCAGCGGTTCGCGCCGCTAGATCCTGCCGATGAGGACCAGGATGATGATGATGACCAGGATCAGACCCAGGCCGCCCGACGGAAAATAGCCCCACGACCGGCTGTGGCCCCAGGTCGGCAGGGCGCCGATCAGGGCCAGGATCAGGATGATGATGAGGATCGTGCCGAGCATGTCCGTCTCCGTTGCAGCCGAGCGCTTTGCGCGTCGGGGTTAGGCGGAGGAAATGCGAGAAGTGCGGCCAAGGTTCCGTGAGCGTCAGGCCTTGGGCTTGCGAACGAGGATTGTCCGCATCCCCGCGCCGAACACGGCGCCGCCGAGGACGACCCACAGGAGGAAGGAAACGACGGCCTTGCCGACCGGGAAGCCCGCGCCGTGCAGCGCGGCCTGGACCATGGGCGCCACGCTCATCACCCCCCACATGACCAGGCCCCAGAACAGTCCCAGCGTCAGGCCGGGACGGCGTTGGAGCAGGCGGGAGAACGGACCGCGCAACGGGGTGCTGGGCGGGCGCGACGGGCCGCCGATCGGCTCGCCCTGGGCGTTGAGGTTCGCGCCGCAGCCGGCGCAGGTCCAGCCGCCCCACAGCGCCTGGTTCACCGAGTTGGGCGCGCGCAGTCCGGGGCTGGCCTCGCCGCAGGCCTGGCAATGCGAGGCCGGAGGAAGGGGCTTGCCCACCTTGCGCTTGAGAAAGCCCAGCGCGACCAGGAAGCCGATCACCAGCAGGAGCGGCGCGAAGCTCTTCAGCAGCGTCCAGGTGGTTTCGCTCACGGTGGCCCCTCAAGGCGGATGAAGCACCACCGGTAGCAGACCCGTCGCCTGGGGCAAGCGCGTGGGGCGGGGAGGGCGTCTAGCCGCCCGGGCAGTCCTCGGACTTGCGC
>NZ_JBFTZS010000411.1:0-4166 GCF_056406675.1 Caulobacter sp. P1_B12_2
GGACAGGCGCATGCGCCTGTCCCCAATCGTAGACACAGCTTCGCCGCCTCACGCGGACCGCCGCTGAGCTTGATGGGAAGGGTGCGAAGCGCCCGGGCCTCGCCCGGATGATTTGCAGTTTTGAATACCGTTTCGACGAAGTTCAGGCGCTCCGCGCGGTCGTTATCCGGAAGCCCGCGACGCTGAGCCCTATTAGGGCCTCGCCGCCTTGAAGCCTCCGACGGGCGAGCCGGGGCGACATCCCCGGTCTCGGTCCGCGAGCCTGTCACCGCTCGCCTGCTGCTAAGCCGGCCCCCGCCCAACGCTGTATCCGTGTTCCGTGCCCAGCCGGCACCAGATGGACGGGGTTGGTCCCGAAGGACCGCCGACAGAGCTTCCCGCTCGATCGCCCCCGAAAGCCGCAACGGTCGCCGTACGTGCGCCCTTCCCATGCTTTCAGGTGGGATCAGGATACGGGCGGTTCGGCAGGCTGAGGATAAGTTAGGTCGAGAAAGTTTAGCGCCTTGAAATCGCTAAACTCTGTTGGCTACCCGCCGAGCATAAGTCAGCCCCGTCGCCCAACATCAGCATGGCTCGAATTGAGCCGGCCACCCGCTCTCGCGACTCAAGCATCCCCTGTCCGAGGGTCTGAACCGACCGACCGGCGCATCGTCGACAGGACGACATCGTTCACCTGACACGAATGATCACCGCACCTCTCGTGAATATTCGAAAGATCGGCCGACGGCTAAGATCGGGGGCGGAGGATGATCCCGATGCTTTCACTGCTCGCGACGATGTTCGCCGTATCCTTGCAGGCCGCGACGCCCGCCGACGCCGTCGACGCCTATTCCGAGGCGATCGCCCGGGGCAGCGCGGCCGCCATGGGCCAGGCCTTCCAGCCCAGCGCGATCATGTATTGCACGGACGGCCGATCCGTCACGGCCACCTCCCAGGCGCAGTGGAAAGCCAGGCTCGCGCAAGCCGCGCCCCCTGATCCGGCGACCACCACGGCGGAGTGGCTGGACGCCGGCCCGTCCAGCGCCCTGGTCCGTCTGCGCGCGGTGCGCGGAGACAAGACCTATGTCGACTACCTGTTGCTGGCCCGGCTGGGGACGGGTTGGCGGATCGTCGGCAAGCTGTGCCAAGCCGGCGCCCCGGGCCTCCAGGACGTCTCGACGTCGGGCGCGGCCATCGACGCGACCGTCGATAGAAAGCTGGCGTCCGACCGTAGCTGGGACGACGAACTGCTCGCGACCTCCATCGATCCGCGGGCGCTGGTGATGACCGTGGAAGAGGGCGAGTTGGTCGCGGCGAGCCTGCCGGAATGGCAAGCCCGCTATCGCGACCGCCGCAGCGCCTCGCGGGGCAATGTCTTCGACGTGACCAGCCGTGTGATCGATGCTCGTGGCGACATCGGCGTTGCGCGCTGGTCGTTCCGTTCGGCCGCGGGCGAGTATACCGATCGGGCGTTGGTGATGAAGACGCCGAATGGCTGGCGGATCATGGCGCTGATGTTCGCGCGGGAGAAACCGTAGTCGAAAGGCCCGACGAACAGACCCCGGCTCCCTTCCGAGATTGCACCATCTCTTGACCACATCTCCCAAGCGCCCCCGCCCAGGGACGCACGCTCGCGGCGCGTGATGAGGCCTCCCACCTCAGCCACCAAGGCCGCCGCCCATGCTCCCGCCGCCCGCCCGCGAGACGACCAGCCTTTCCCGCATCGTCGCCGCGATCGTCTTCGCCTTCGCCTTTCCCGCCCTCATGCTGTCGCAGGCGATCCTCTGGACAGACACCGCCACGGACCTCGCCACGCGCGCCGCCACCGCCGCCTCGGCGGCGGTCGTCGCCCTGCCGTTCGGCGCGGTCCTGGGCTGGCCCTACGTGTTCTGCGCCGGCTGCGCCTGGGCCTGCCTGCATCAGTTCGGCCGGCACCACCGAAGCCTCGCCGCCCTGGTCGGCGCCGCGACCGGCGTGGCCGTGGCGTTCAAGTTGAACGGGACAAACGCACCCGACGCCGTGCTCTGGCCACTGAGCGCCCTGCTGGGCCTGCTGACCGGTCTGGGCGTCTGGTGGATCGCTTACGGTCGTCGCAAGCGCAGGCCTTTGCCGCCCAAGGCCTTCCTGGCGTGAGCGCGCTCCTCAGGGGCGGGCTGGCGGCCGCCTGTGTCGCCGGCATGCTGGCGACGGCGTGGACGGTGAGTCGGCAGCTTGAAGCCGACGCCTGCCTGGATGGCGGCCACGCCTTCGACTGGCGCCGCGGTCGATGCGATTTCTTGGCCGAGCGGCTTCCGGGGCCGACCCAGTGGTACGACCGCCTGTTCTGAGCGCCTAGCGCCGGGCCTTCTTCACCCGCTTCTTCTTGCGGGTCTTGGCGTCGATGTCGTCGGGCAGGCCGTGCTTGGACTCGATGTCCTTCTGCAGGGCCTTGGCCGCCATCAAGTGGCCCGGGAACAGGGTGTCGACCGCCCAGCCCAACATCGGCACGGTGTCGGACAGGTTGTCGGCGGCCAGGTAGGCGGCCATCCGCGCCAGGGTGGCGCCCGAGGCTCCGGCCTGCATGGCGTGATAGAGCAGCACTCCGCCGGCCCCCAGGCCGTAGGCGAGGCCCACGCCCGGCACCCAGGCCAGCACGCCGTCCAGGCCGATGCCGAACGGCCCGATGCCGATCAGCCGGTCGGAGAGCCGCTTGATGGTCTCGGCGTGACGCCAGGCCTGATGCGCCTTGTGGCGTCGGCTGGAATGCCCTTCGTCGATGACGTAGCCCTCGACGGTCTGCGCGGTGCGTTCGGTCATGCCAGGCTCAACGCTCCGCCGCTCTAATGGTTGTCGTCAGCCCAGAAACACGACCCGGCGCTTTTCCTTGCCGGCCCGGATGCGTTCGAGCAGGTCGCGGTACTCGGCCGTGCCCTGCACGTCCTTGCGCGTCCCCTCGAAATAGATCGTGTCGTCCATGTGGTTGGTCAGCATGTCGGCCGACCACTTGTGGCCGGTGAACAGCATGTCGGCCACCTTGCCCACGCCCGGCACGGCGCCGGCCACGGTGTCGACCAGGATGATGGCCATGATCTGCACGACGATCATCGGCGCCGAACGCGCGCGGACGGCGTCCCAGACGATCAGCCCGCCGGCTCCCAGGCTGTAGAGCTCGCCGGCCCCCGGGATCCAGGTCAGCAGACCGTCCAGGCCGATGCCCAGCGGACCGACGCCGACCACGTTGTCCGACAGCTTCTTCACCCGCGCCACGTTGTTGCGGATGTTGTGCAGGTCGAGATGCGATTTGGCGAAGATCACCCGGCGGCCCCCAGCAGCGGTACTGGCTGCAATCTGCCTTAACCATGGGCGCGCAGGAAGTGGGCACGGTGGAGTTTCGCGTGTCAGGCGAAAGCGAACCRCAAATCGCTCGCGCTCCGAGGGAGCCCCTCGCGAAGCGAGCCGTTTGTGCTTAAGTTAACGGCGAGCGCCACTCGGCGCAGGCCAAGCGGCTGACGAGGATCTGTCGATGCTGATCTCGACCACCCCCTTCATCGAAGGACGGCCGGTCCAGGACTACAAGGGCGCGATCTACGCCCAGTCGATCCTTGGCGCGAACGTGGTGCTCGACCTGATGGCCGCCATCCGCGACTTCATCGGCGGCCACTCCAAGTCCTACGAGCGGGTGCTGGCCCGGGCCCGCGAGGACGCCATGAAGAACCTGGTCAAGGAAGCCGAGAAGCTGGGCGCCAACGCGATCGTCGCCGTCGACCTCGACTACAACACCGTGGGCCCGCACGGCTCGATGATGATGGTTTCGGTTTCCGGGACCGCCGTCGTCCTCTAGTTGGCTCCTGTGAGCCAGCCGCTGAACATCGCCGATCTCGAGACGCGCCTGGTCGCCGGCGACCGCGCCGCCCTGGCCCGCGCCATCACCCTGGTCGAGAGCCGTCGCCGCGACCACCAGAAGGCCGCCCGCGCCCTGCTGGAGCGCCTGATGCCCCGCACCGGCGGCGCTCAGCGCATCGGGATCACCGGCGTGCCGGGGGCCGGCAAGTCGACCACCATCGAGGCGTTCGGCACGATGCTGACCGCCGCGGGCCACCGGGTGGCCGTGCTGGCGGTCGATCCCTCGTCCGGCCGCCACGGCGGCTCGATCCTCGGCGACAAGACCCGCATGGAGCGGCTCAGCGTCGATCCCAACGCCTATATCC
>NZ_JBFTZS010000412.1:0-4152 GCF_056406675.1 Caulobacter sp. P1_B12_2
GACTGGTTCAACTCGCCCGCCATCATCGTCGAGACCCTGGTGGCCATCGTCGGCTTCATCGCCTGGGTCATCTGGGAGCTGAACGAGAAGCACCCGATCGTCGACCTGTCGCTGTTCAAGTCCAAGAACTTCGCCCTGGGCACGGTCGCCTTCTGCCTGGGCTACGCGGTGTTCTTCGGTTCGAACCTGCTCCAGCCGCTGTGGCTTCAGACCCAGATGCACTACATCGCCACCTGGGCCGGTCTGGTGGCCGCCCCCAGCGGCGTGGTGGCCGTGCTGCTGACCCCGTTCGCCGCCCGCATCATGCAGAAGGTCGACGCCCGCTGGGCCGCCACCCTGTCGCTGGCCGCGTTCGGCCTGTCGTTCTTCATGCGCTCGGGCTTCAACTCCGACGCCGACTTCAGGTCCCTGGTCTGGCCGATGCTGGTGCAGGGCGTGGCGATGAGCACCTTCTTCCTGTCGATGGTGACCATCTCGCTGAACGGCGTCGCGCCCCACCAACTGCCGTCGGCCTCGGGCCTGTCGAACTTCTCGCGGATCACCGCCGGCAGCTTCGCCGCCTCGCTGACCACGACGATCTGGGACCGCGGCGAGAGCCTGCACCAGAACCGCCTCGCCGAGACGATGGCCTCGAACGACCCGACCTGGCTGACAGCCATCGACCGCATGCAGGCCGCGGGCCTAAGCCACGCCCAGGCCGTGGGCGCGGTGATGAGCCAGGTGGTCAACCAGGCCTACCTGCTGTCGACCATCGACTTCTTCCGCGCCTCGGCCTGGTTGGCGGTGTTGCTGATCCCCTGCGTCTGGATGACCAACAAGGCGATGAGCAGCGGCGGACCTCCGCCAGCCGACTAGACGGCCGACCCATCGTCGTCGCCGCCCGCCCTACCCTTCCGACGCGACGCCGCTTAAGATAGCGCTGTCGAGAGGGTTGAAGACGAAGATGACGACGACGACGGCCGCCGCAAATCCCCTGCGCCTGTATCAGCGCGTGGCCGCGGACATCGGCCAGGCCATCGCCGACGGCCGCCATCAGCCCGGCCAGCGACTGGCCTCGGAACGCGACCTGGCCGAGGAGTTCGGCGTCAGTCGGCCCACCATCCGCCGCGCCGTAATCGCCCTGGAAATGCGCGGACTGCTGGAGGCCCGGCAGGGCTCGGGCGTTTATGTCCGCGCGGGAGGGCAGCCGCCCCCACCGCCGCGCGACCTGGACATCGGGGCCTTCGATCAGGCCGAGGCCCGCCGCCTGTTCGAGGGCGAGGCCGCCGCCCTGGCCGCCACCCTGATCACCGAGGAGGAACTGGCCTATCTGGAGACCCTGCTCGCCGAGATGAACAGCGAGAAGTCGACCAAGGAACAGTCGGAGTTGGCCGACCGCCAGTTCCACATCACCATCGCCCAGGCCACCCGCAACAGCGCCATCGTCCGCGTGGTCGAGAACACCTGGGACCTGCGCTACAAGTCGCGCCTGTGCATGCAGATGCTGGAAAAGGCCCGGCACGTGCGCAAGCGGCCGCTGAACGACGAGCACCAGGACATCATCGAGTCGCTGCGCACCCGCGACCCCAAGGCCGCCCGCGCCGCCATGCAGACCCATCTGGGCGGGCTGATCGAAAACCTGCTGCTGACCGCCGAGCTCGAGGCGATGGAGCAGACCCGCGAACGCCTGGCCAGCAAGCGCGAAGAGATCGCCCTGCGGGCGGCCAGCGCGGCGAAGTAAAAAGCCTATCCCATCTTCACGCGACGATGTCGGCCCCCGCAGGCGTCGTTCGTCGTTCCAGTGTCAGGCCGATGAGATCGGCTCGAACAAGGAGACGGACGATGCGTGTGATGGTGCTCGTGAAAGCCACCGAAGACAGCGAGAAGGGCTTTGTCCTGACCCCCGAGACGCAAGAGATGCTCGAGGCGATGGGCCGCTACAACGACGAACTGACGAAGGCCGGCGTACTGCGGGCCGGCGACGGCCTTACACCCTCCTCCCAGGGCAAGCGCGTCGCCTTCGACGGCGTCGGCCGAACGGTCATCGACGGCCCCTTCGCCACGCCCCGCGAGCTGGTCGCCGGCTTCTGGCTCTGGGAGGTCAAGGATATGGACGAGGCTGTCGCCTGGGTGAAGCGTTGTCCCAATCCAATGCCCGGACCCAGCGAGATCGAGATCCGGCCGCTGTATGAGATGGAGGATCTGCGATGAGGTCTCCGCTCCGGCTCTCCGGCCACGGTTCCTAGCCCGCCGGTCGCTCCGCCGTCGGCGCGGCCGGGGCCGTCGGGGCGCTGACCAAGGGAGCGCTCGGGGCGACAGGCGCGACCGGCGCAACACCATCGACCGGAGCGACAGGCGCCCCCTCCACCGGAACCGCGCCCTCGACGGGCGTGCCGTCCGGGTTCAGCAGCAGCGTCGGATCCTCGGCCGCCGACACCGCGTCGTCGCCTTCGGGCTCGGCCGCCTTGGGCGCGTCGCGATTGACGGCGTAGGTGGCCACGCTCTTCCAGATCTTGGCCGGCAGGCCGCCGCCGACCACGCCGTGCATGGCGCTGTTGTCGTCGTTCCCCACCCAGACCCCGATGACCAGGTCGCCGACATAGCCGACGAACAGGGCGTCGCGGTAATCCTGGCTGGTGCCGGTCTTGCCGAAGGCGCCGGGGATGGCCGCCTCGATGCCCGTCCCGCGCTGGGTGGCCGAGCGCAGCAGATCGCGCATGCTGGCCAGTTCGGCCTTGGTCAGCGGATGGACGTTGGCAGGCTTCTTCCAGTCCGCCAGGCCGTGCGGAATGATCGGCGCCTCGCCGGCGTCGATGGCCGCATAGGCCGCCGTCAGCCGCACCAGGCTCATCGGTCCGGTGCCCAGCGCCAGGGTGAGGTCGTCGGGGATCGGGTCGGTGATCCCCAGGTCGCGGGCGGTGCGGACGATCGGCTCGCGGCCGATGTCGTGGGCCAGGCGCACGGCGGCCACGTTGGACGAGGCGGCGAAGGCGGTGATCAGCGGCACTTCGCGGCCGGCGTACTTGCCCTCGTGGTTCTTGGGCGTCCAGCCGCTGACCTGGACCGGTGCATCGAGGATCGGACTGGTCGGGGTCATGCCCTGGCGGATGGCCGCCAGATAGACGAACAGCTTGAAGGCCGAGCCCGGCGGACGCTGGGCGTCGGCGCGATTGAACTGGCTGACCTTGTAATTTCGGCCGCCGACCATGGCGACGATCCGGCCGTCGGTGCGCATGGCGACGATCGCGCCCTGGGTGACGTTCAGAACCTTGCCGTCGCGGGCGATCGCCTGGTCGAGGATCTTCTCGGCCTGAGCCTGGAGCTTGGGATCCAGTGTCGTGCGGACAATGGTCTCGCCGTAGGTGTTCTCGAACACCGCCTTGGCCTGCGGGAACACCCAGTCGGCGAAGTAGGAGCCGACCGGCAGCTTCGGGCGGCCCGTCTGGACGTGGATCTGGCGGACCGCGCGGGTCGCCTGGGCCTGGGTGATCACGCCGGTGTCCACCATGGCGCCCAGCACGGTCTTCATCCGCGTCTTGGCGCCGTCGAAGTTCTCGGTAGGAGCCCAGCGGGACGGCGCCTTGACCAGGCCGGCCAGCATCGCCGCCTCGCCGACGCTCAATTGCTCGGGCGCCTTGTCGAAATAGTGCCGCGACGCCGCGCCCAGGCCGAATGTGCCGTCGCCGAAATAGACCGACGACAGGTAGCGCGAGAGGATCTCGTCCTTGGACAAACGGGCGTCCAGATAGAGGGCGATCAGCACCTCCTGGATCTTGCGCCGGAAGGTGCGCTTGTTTGACAGGAAGGCGTTCTTGGCCAGTTGCTGGGTGATGGTCGAACCGCCCTCGGACACCCCGCCGGCCTTGGCGTTGGCGCCCACGGCGCGAAGGATCGCCTTCGGATCGATGCCGATGTGCGTGTAGAAGCGCCGGTCCTCGATGGCGATGAACGCGCCGGGCACATAGGCGGGGAGCTTGGCGACCTCGACGGGCGCTTCCTTGTACGAGCCCCGGCGGGCGATCGGCGAGCCGTCCGCGGCCACGATCACCAAGGTGGGATTGGCCAGGGGCTCCAGCGCCCGACCCAGCGGCAGGGACCACAGCAGCGAGACGATCACAGCGATCACCACCGCCACCGAGGCGGCCACGCCGATCTGCCAGGGCCTGCGCTTCC
>NZ_JBFTZS010000413.1:0-4152 GCF_056406675.1 Caulobacter sp. P1_B12_2
CTTCTGGCGGTCGCCCTTCATCGCCTTGGCGGTGACGGCGATCACCGGCAGGTCGGAGAACGGCTACGAGACCATGCGCGAAATCCGGGCCCGGCAGCGTTTCTCCGACCTGCCGGTGATCGCCGTCACCGCCAAGGCGATGAAGGGCGACCGCCAGAAGTGCATCCAGGCTGGCGCTTCGGACTACGTGTCCAAGCCCGTGGACATCGACCAGCTGATCTCGGTCCTTCGGGTTTCGGTGCAGCGCGCMGCCGCCCAGCGGCTGGCCGGAGACAATGTCGTCACCATCCACACCGCCGCCGCGCAATGACGGTACCGGCGGTCAAGCATCAGGCGGTTCCACCGCCCGAAGATCGGCTTCGAACGCGGATCCTCATCGTCGATGACGATGAGCGAAACGCCTTCGCCGCGCTTCAGGCGCTGGAGACGCTGGGCCAGGAGATGGTGGTCGCGCGCTCGGGTGAGGAGGCCCTGCGCCACCTGCTGGTCGACGACTTCGCGGTGATCCTGCTCGACCTTCACATGCCCGGCATGGACGGTTACGAGACGGCCGAGCTGATCCGCCAGCGTCGCCGCAACCGCGACGTGCCCATCGTCTTCCTGACGGCGGTGTTCCGAGACGAAGCCCACATCTTCAAGGCCTATTCGGCCGGGGCTGTCGACGTGGTGTTCAAGCCGGTCGACCCGTTCATCCTGCGCTCCAAGGTGCAGGTCCTGGTCGATCTGCACATCAAGACCCTCGAATTGGAGCAGCAGTCGGAGAGTCGGCGGCTGTTGATCGAGGAGAACGTCCGCATCCACGCCGAGAAGCTGGCCGCCGAACGGGCCCTGCGACGCACTCAGGAGCGCCAGGAGGCGATCCTTCGCGCCCTGCCGGTGGTGTTCCACTCGCGCACCGCCGACGCGCCCTACGAGCCGCTGTTCGTCGGCGGCAACGTGATCGAGCTGACCGGCTTCTCGGCCGACGATTTCCTGGCCTCGGCCGAGTTCGGCATCAGCCGGGTCCATCCCGACGATGTCGACATCGTCGTGCGCGCCCAGACCGAAGCCCGAAAGTCCGGCGTCTATTCCTGTGAGTACCGGTGGCAGTGCGCCGACGGGTCTTACCGGTCTCTGATCGATCAGGGCGTGCTGGCCATGGACGAGGAGAGCGGACGCCAGGTGGTGCTCGGCACCCTGCTGGACAACACCGAGCGCCGAGGCCTTGAGGAGCAGCTGAGCCACGCCCGCAAGATGGAGGCCGTCGGCCAGCTGACCGGCGGCGTCGCCCACGACTTCAACAACCTGCTGACCGTGGTGCTGGGCAATATCGAATTGATCAAGCGGCGAACCGGCGAGCAGCATGAGTTGGCCCGCCAGATCGACGCGGTGCGCCTGGCGGCGGAGAAGGGCGGGGCGCTGACCCGCCAGCTTCTCGCGTTCTCGCGTCGCCAGCGCCTGAATCCGCTCACCGTCGATCTCAATGTTCTGATCTCGGACTTCGCGCCGCTGCTGCGCCAAGCGGTCGGCGAGGCGGTGAGCATCGATTTGAGCCTGGCGACCGAGCCGCTGCCGGCTCACCTCGATCCGGCCCAGTTCGAGAGCGCCTTGCTCAATCTGGCCGTCAACGCCCGCGACGCGATGGACGGCGGCGGCGTCCTGTCGGTCGTGACGAAGATCGTCGCCAACGGCGAACCCAGGATCATGGTGACCGTGCGGGACACCGGCCAGGGCATGGACGCAGAGGTGGCCTCGCGCATCTTCGAGCCGTTCTTCACGACCAAGGAGATCGGCAAGGGGTCCGGGCTCGGCCTGTCTCAGGTCTATGGCTTCGTGCGGCAGTCGGGCGGCGAGATCACGGTGAGCAGCTCGCCGGGGCAGGGCGCGGCGTTCGAGATCCATCTGCCGCTCAGCCAGGCGGAGCTTGGCCAACGCGGCGTCAGCGGCGAGACCGCCCAGGCCGCGCGCGGCTCCGAGCGGGTGCTGGTGGTCGAGGATGATCCGGCGGTCCTGGCCATGGCGGTCGAGACGCTGGAAGACCTGGGCTATCAGGTCACCACCGCCGACACGGCCGCGGCGGCCATGAAGCGGCTGAAGGGCCGCAAGGCTTTCGACCTGCTGTTCTCCGACGTGGTCATGCCCGGCGGCGTCAACGGCGTGGAGCTGGCCCATGCGGCGCTCAAGGAGCGGCCCGGACTCAAGGTCCTTTTGACCTCCGGCTATGTGGGCGACGAGGCGGCGTCCTGGGCCAACGAATTCCCGATGCTCGACAAGCCCTATCTGGGACCGGCCCTGGCGGCCAAGATCCGCTCGGTGCTGGACGTCCAGGCTTCGGCGCTCAAACAAGCCAAGGCGCGACAGGGCTAGGGAAGACGCTTTCGACGTCGGGCGACTTGTCGCCGGGCCAGGCGAGACCATCTGACAAGCTCAGCCGCGCCGTACAGGGCGCGGCCTCCTGTATCCGGAGCCGAGCATGACCGACCTTTCAGCCTTCCCGATCACCCAGCGCTGGCCGGCCCAGCATCCCGACCGGCTGCAGCTCTACAGCCTGCCCACGCCGAACGGGGTCAAGGTGTCGATCATGCTGGAGGAGATCGGTCTGCCCTACGAGCCGCATACGATCGACATCGGCAAGAACGAGACCTGGGGGCCGGAATTCCTGTCGCTGAACCCGAACGGCAAGATCCCGGCCATCATCGATCCGGACGGTCCGGGCGGAAAGCCCCTCGGCCTGTTCGAGTCCGGCGCGATCCTGGTCTATCTGGCGGAAAAGACCGGCAAGTTCCTGCCCAAGGACCCCGCCCGGCGCTACGAGACCTTGGCGTGGGTATTCTTCCAGATGGCCGCGATCGGCCCGATGTTCGGCCAGGTCGGCTTCTTCCACAAGTTCGCGGGCCGCGAGTACGAGGACAAGCGTCCGCGCGATCGCTACGTCGCCGAAGCCAAGCGCTTGCTGGGCGTGCTGGAGACCCGGCTGGCCGACCGTGACTGGATCATGGGTGACGAATACACGATCGCCGACATCGCCACCCTGGGCTGGGTGCGCAACATCAATGGCTTCTACGAGGCCGGCGAACTGGTCGACTATGGCAGCCTCAAGCACGTGCCGGCCTGGCTGGAGCGCGGCTTGGCCCGCCCGGCCGTCCAACGCGGGCTGGAAATCCCCAAGCGTCCCTAGGTCGCGCTTGGCCGCCGCGCCGGGTCATCCCAGTGTCGGCGGCCCGACGACCGCGCCTGATTGCCGCGATCAGCCTTAACGGGTTTTGCGGATCTTTCGGGTCATGCTGTCGCGGCGGAGGCCCAGATGAACGACAACGAAGCGAAGCGGATCAGGGCGCTGCGGGGCTACGGGGTGCTCGACACGTCGCCCGATGTCGCCTTCGATCGCATCACGCAGTTGGCGTGCGACCTGTTCGACGCTCCCATCGCCCTGGTCGCGCTGATCGACGAAGAGCGCCAGTGGTTCAAGTCGCGCCAGGGGCTGTCCGACTGTTCGACGCCCCGGGGCGAGGCGTTCTGCAGCGTGGCCATCGAGCAGGGCCCCGATGCGCTGATGATCGTCGAGGACGCGACGCACGACCCGCGCTTCGCCCACTACCCTTCGGTGGTCGGGGACATGGGCGTTCGTTTCTACATCGGCGCGGTGCTGACCTCGCCGGAAGGCTACAACCTCGGCACCCTCTGCGTTATCGACACCAAGCCCCGCCCGCGGCCGACGGATCGCGAGCTGAAGCGGTTGCGTGTCCTGGCGGGGGTCGTCGTCGACGAGCTGGAGCGGATGCGCCTCAACCGCGTGCGTTGGGAGCAGGCCCGCTTGCTGAAGCTGGCCGAGACCATGTCGGGGGTCGCCYATTGGCGCTACGACGTCATCACCGGCGAGGTCTACTGGTCGGACCTGCTCTACGAGATCATGGGCGTGGACCGTCAGTCCTATGTTCTGACATTCGAGACGGGGCTGGAGGCCTTCCATCCGGACGATCGCGACCTGGTCTCTGGGCGCCTGGAAGAGGCGATCGCGACGAAGACGAGCAGCAGCTTTCAGGCCCGGATGGTGCGGCCAGACGGCGAGATTCGGGTCGTCCAGTCCAAGGCCGGCTGCGAGCTGGACGAACAGGGCGCGGTCGTCGCGCTGATCGGCCTGTTCCAGGATGTCACCGAGCAGGTGCGCAATCT
>NZ_JBFTZS010000414.1:0-4151 GCF_056406675.1 Caulobacter sp. P1_B12_2
GGCCGCGGGGCCCCGGCCACAAGGCCCGGGATGACGGTTGAAAGTGATGGGAGGATCTAAGTTGTCACCCCCGCTCATCCCCCCGCGCCGTCAGCCAGTACATCACCGGCGTCGCCACCCGCGACAGCACCGTGGACGTGATCAGCCCGCCGATGATCACGATGGCCAGCGGCGAGTACAGCCCCGACCCCTCCATCGCCAGCGGCAGCAGCCCCCCGATCGCCGTGACCGAGGTCAGCAGCACCGGCAGGAACCGCACCTCGCCGGCCTTCTCGATGGCGTCGTGCAAGCCCATCCCGTCGCGCCGCAATTGCTCGGTGAAATCCACCAGCAGGATCGAGTTCTTGATCTCGATGCCGATCAGCGCGACCAGCCCGATCGTCGCGGTGAAGCTCAGCGAATAGCCGGTGATCCACAGGGCCGCCACGGCCCCGAACAGGCCGAACGGGATGATGCCGGCCACCACCAGCGCGGTCTTGAACTTCTGGAACTCCAGGACCAGCACGGCCAGGATCCCGAACACCGCCACCATCACCGCCGCGCCCAGGCCGGCGAAGCTTTCCGACTGGGCCTCGGCCTGGCCGCCCATCGACAGGCGGTAGCCGGGCGGCATGGGCAGCTCGCGCTCCAGGCGCGCCACGACATCCTCGGTGACCTTGGCGGTCAGATAGCCGGTCTGGACGTAGGCGCTGACCGTCACCGTCCGCTCGCGGTCGAAGCGGTCGATGCGGGCGGGGCTGGAGCGCAGGGTGGGGGTGGCGATCGAGCCCAGCGGCGCGGCCTCGCCGTCGGCGGTGGGAACGTAGATCTTGGACAGGTCGGCCAGGGCGTTGCGGCTGCCCACGGCGTTGGGCCCCTCCGTCACGCTCCCCATGGTGTTTTGGGGAAGCCGCACCCTGACCRCATAGTCGTCGCCGTCCGGATCGCGGAACCGGCCGGTCTCCTCGCCCGACAGGGCCAGGCGGGCGGCGCGGCGCGGGGCGCCGGCCGGCACGCCCAAGGCGGCGGCCTTGCCCTCGTCGACGCCGAGGTCCAGGTCGGTGCGGTCCAGCCGCACGGGGTTGTTGACGTCGCGCGTGCCCGGCGTGGCCTTCAGGACGATCTCGGCGCGCGCCGCCAGGGCCTTCAGCACCTCCAGGTTCTGGCCGGTCAGGCGCACGGCCACCGGGGCGTCGATCGGCGGGCCGTTCTCGAAGGTGACGACGCTGATCCGCGCGCCGGGGAAGCGGGCGAAGTCGGCGCGCAGGCGGTCCAGCACGTGCTCGCTCTCGCCGGGCTTCCAAGCCTTCAGACTGGCGAACACCTCGCCATAGGTGGTGGCGCTCTCGCGCTGGGTGATGTTGTAGAAGATCTGCGGGTTGCCGCGCCCCAGGTTGTCGGCGTGCCAGATGATCGCCGGCTCCTGCTTCAGGCGGGCCTCGACGAAGCGCAGGGCGCGGTCGGTGCGGGCCAGGGGGCTGCCGTCGGGGGTCTCGATCCGGATCAGGAACTGCGGGGTCTCGGCGGCCGGGAACAGGGACGAGCCGACGATCTTCAGCATCGGCACGGTGGTGGCGCAGATCGCCAGCATGATCGCCAGGCTCAGCCACGGCCGCGCCAGGCTGAAGTGCAGCACCGGCCGGTAGAAGCGGTGGATGCCGCCGTTCACCGCCCGCAGCAGCCGGTTGCCCTCGGGGTCGGAATGCTTGTCCAGCACCCGGCTGGCCAGGAACGGGATGATGGTCATCGAGACCAGCAGCGAGGCGCCGACCGTGCACAGCACCGTCACCGGCAGCGACTTGATATAGGCCCCCGACCCGCCCGGCAGGGCCATCAGCGGCAGGAAGGCCAGCATCAGACAGGCCGTGCAGCCCAGCACCGCCAGCGCGATCTGGTTGGCGCCGTTGACGGCCGCGGCCGTGCGCTCCTCGCCCTCGCGGATGCGGCGGGCGATGTTCTCGGTGATGACGATGCTGTCGTCGACCAGCAGGCCCAGGGCCAGCACGAAGCCGGCGATCGACAGTTGGTTCAGGGTGAAGCCGAACGCCTGCAGCAGCACCAGGCCGATCAGCAGGCTCAGCGGGATCGACACCATCACCACCAGGCCGGCGCGCGGCCCCAGCGGCAGCAGGGTGATCAGCACCAGGGCCAGGGCGATGCCGAAGTCGCGGAAGAGGTTGTTCAGCCGGTGTTCGACATTGCGGGCCTGGACGAAGCCGCGCTCCAGCTTCACCCCGGCCGGCAGGCTCTTCTCGTACTCGTCCAGCACCTTGTCGACGCTGGCGGTGATCTTGGCGACGTCCTGGCCGTCCTTCTGGGTGACGGTGACGAAGATCGCCCGCTTGCCGTTGAAACGCGTCAGGTGGGTGGGCTCGTCCTGGGCCCAGGCCACGTCGGCGACGTCGCGCACCCGCACCACCTGGCCGCCGATCGAGCGGACGGGGGTGTCCTTGACCGCGTCCAGCGAGCGGAAGGCCCCGCCGGCCTTGACGTTAAAGCGGCGGTCGCCGGCCTGGACCGCGCCGATCGGGGCTTCGGCGCCGTTGGCCTTCAGGGCGTCGGACACGGCGGTGGCCGGCAGCTTCAGGGCCGACAGCCGGGCCAGGTCCAGCGACACCCGCACCTCCGACGACGGCGCGCCGTAATAGCGGGACTGGCGCACGCCGGGCACCCGGTCCAGCCGCTCGCGCAGCCGGTCGGCCACCTTCTCCAGCCGGCGCATCGGCAGCACGTCGGAGGTCAGGGCGAGCTGGACGATGGCCACCTCGGTGGTGCGCACGCGGTCGATGTCGAGGCGGGCGATGCCGGCGGGCAGGTTCCCCCGGATGGCGTTCACCTCGCGGACCACCTGGTCGTACTTGCGCTCGGGATCGACGTTCCAGTTGAAGTGGACGCGGATCACCGCCGCCCCGTCCAGGCTGGTCGACTCGACCTTGTCGATATCGTCCAGACCGTCGACGGCGTCCTCGATGGGATCGGCGACCAGCTGCTCCATCTCCGAGGGTTCGGCCCCCGGCAGCACGGCGCGGATGACGACGATCGGCACCGGGAAGTGCGGATCCTCCGAACGCGGCACGTTCAGGAAGGCGTTCAGCCCCAGCATCACCAGCAGGCCGAAGGCGACCAGGGTGAATTGCCAGCGGTGGACGGCGAAGCCGGCGAGGTCGAACTTCATTGTGAAGGTCCTCGCTCTAGCGCTGACCATGCCACCCCAACATCCGTCATTCCCGCCCTTGTGGCGGGAACCCCTCTATGCGCCGCAAGGTCAGGGGTGTGACGCGCCAGCGCGCCATTTCGCTTCCCCGTCAGCTGAACCAGGGGTTCCCGCCACAAGGGCGGGAATGACGGTTGAAAGGAGGGGGCATGAGCGGGAAAAGCCGCGACGCTCATTGCCCCGCCTTCCGGCCCAGCGCCTTCGGATCGGTCACCGTCACCCGGTCGCCGTCCGAGACGAAGCCGGCGCCGGCGGTGATCACCCGCGCGCCGTCGGGCAGGCCCGACACCAGGGCCGTCGAAGCCGCCGAACTGGACGGGCGTGCGGCGAGCTCGGCCATTGTCGAGGCGCAGCACGGCCGCCTTGCCGCCCGACGCCTCGAGCACCGCCTCGGCGGGGATGCGGGCGAAGCCGACGTTGGTCGTGGCCGCCACGCGGCTGGCCAGGCGGGCGGTGGCGATCTGGCCGCTGCGCAGCTCGGGCCGGGCGGCGACCTCGATCTCGACCGTGACCGCGCCGGTGCGGGCGTCGGCCGACTGGCCCACGCGGGTGACGCGGCCGACCAGGGTCTGGCCGGCCCCTCCTGGTGTTTTCAGGGCGTCGACGGTGACCTCGACCGGCGCGCCGACCCTGACGCCAGCCACGTCGCGGTCGGGCAGGGGCACGCGCAGCACCAGGGGGCTGTTCAGGTCGGCGATGCTGACCACGGCCTGGCCGGGCTGGACCACCTCGCCGGCCTGGGCCTTGCGCTCCAGCACCACGCCCGAGGCCGGTGAAACCAGCTGGGCCCAGCGCCGGTCGAAGGCGGCGGCATTGTAGGCGGCCCCGGCCGAGCGCACGGCGCTTTCGGCGTCGTCGACCCGCACCTTGGTCACGAAGCCCTTGGCGTAGAGGGTCTTGGCGCGCTCCAGGTCGCGGCGGGCCTTGTCGAGGTCCGAGGACGAGGCCTGCTGGCGGG
>NZ_JBFTZS010000415.1:0-4131 GCF_056406675.1 Caulobacter sp. P1_B12_2
GATCGCCTGCGACGCCGCCGTCCWGACCCGCTTCCCGATCGCCCGTCAGTCCTATGGCGAGGCCATGCTGAAGACCCAGCTGGCGCTCCACGCCCCACCGCTCGGCTGCCACTGGCCGGCCTCGGCCCACAACCAACTCAAGGAGAGGTTCGTCATGCTCACGCAGCACCGCCAGGGCCGCGCCCGTCGTCTGATCGGCGGCGGCGCCGTCGCCGCCCTGTCGCTGGGCGTCGCCTTCGCCGTCTGGGCCGCCCAGCCGGCCCGCGTCATCAAGGTCGAGCCCGGCGTGACCCGCCACGACGCCGCCACCTATCGCAAGAGCCCGCTGTACAAGGCCGTCTTGGACGGCGACGCGGCCCGCGCCCGGACGCTGATCGCGAACGGCGCGGACGTGAACTTCGAGGCTTCCGGCGACGGCACGCCGCTGATCGAGGCGACACGGCAGGGCCGGGCCGACCTGGTCGACCTCCTGCTCGGCGCCGGCGCCGATCCGAACCTGGCCGTGCGCGGCGACGGCGCGCCGCTGATCGCCGCCGCCGACGCCGGCCGCGCCGACCTCGCCAAGACCCTGGTCGAGCGCGGCGCGTCGGTCGACATCTTCGTACCGGGCGATGCGACGCCGCTGATGAACGCCATCCGCTCCGGCGACCTGGCCACGGTCCGCTACCTGGTCGACAAGGGCGCCAACGTGAACCTGCCCGCGCCCGGCGACGGCTCGCCGCTGATCGAAGCCGTCCATTCGGGCCGGGCCGAGGTGGTCGACCTGCTGCTGGCCAAGGGCGCCGACGCCGGCCTGGCCGTGCGCGGCGACGGCGACCCGCTGATCGCCGCGGCGGGCGCGGGGCGGCTGGACCTGGTCAAGACCCTGGTCGAGCACGGGGCCTCGGTGGAGTCCTTCGTGCCCGGCGACGAGACCCCGCTGATCAACGCCGCCCAGTCCGGCGACCTGGCGACGGTCGCCTATCTGATCGACAAGGGCGCGGACGTGAACCGCGCCGTGCCGTCCAACCCCGGCCAGACCCGCTCGCCCCTCGGCGAGGCTCAGAAGCACGGGCACACAGCGGTCGCGACCTACCTCAAGGCCAAGGGCGCGCGCGCCTAGAACGCGCGCCTAAATCCCCTTCAAAATCAGATCGGAAACACGATGGCTTTCATCGACGCCCGAACCTTGCCCGACGCCAGCCGGATCGACGCCGACTTGGTGATCATCGGCGGCGGCCTGGCCAGCATCACCCTGGCCAAGGAACTGGCGGGCGGCCCGCTGAAGATCGCCATCCTCGAGAGCGGCGGCCGCGAGATCGACATGGAGATCCAAGGCCTCTACGCCGGCACGGCCGTGGTCAAGGCGCCCGACAATCCCGACAAACCGTTCGACGACTATCCGGTCCAGTCGCGGGCCCGGGTGCTGGGCGGCTCAGGCATGGTCTGGGGCGGCAAGTGCGTGCCTCTGGACCCGGCCGACTTCGCCGCCCGCCCCTGGGCTCCGCACAGCGGCTGGCCCGTCACGCGCGAGCAGATGCAGCCGTTCTACGACCGGGCCTGCGACCTGTTGGAGATCCCGCGCTTCGACGCCGCCAACGCGGCGCTGAAGGACCCCGCCCGTCCGCCGCTGGCTCTGGATCCTCGGGACGGATTCTTCTCGGCCCCGCGCGTGCTCACACGCTATTCCGGAGGGGCGGACAAGGACGCCTTCGATCGCTTCCGCACCGACTTCGCCGACGCCCCTAACATCACCGTTTATCTGCACGCCAATGTCACCCAGATCCGGCCGACGGCGAAAGGCGACAAGGTCGAGGGCCTGGACGTGGCCTGCCTGGACGGTAAGCGCCACACCGCGGTCGGCAAGACCTATGTCCTGGCGGTCGGCGGCATCGAGAACGCGCGGCTGCTGCTGGCCTCCAACGGCGTGCGGCCCGAAGGGATCGGCAACCGCCACGACCTGGTCGGACGGTTCTTCCAGGGCCACGTGACCTATTCGCAGGACAGCGACGCCGAAACCGAGGGCACGGCGGTCCACATCTCCGGCCAGGCGTCGATGAGCCTCTATTCGACCCTGCGTCGCACCGCCCCCCAATGCGTGGTGGCCGCGGGCCTGCCCGCCCAGGCGCGGATGGGAACCGGCAACTTCACCGCCACCTTCAACGCGATCACTCAGACGGAAACCGGCACGCCGCCCGAGGCCGAGACCAAGGCGATGCGCCGGGTCGCGACCCGGATCGACGGAAACAACCAGGGCGAGGGTCAGCTCTTCGGCTTCTTCGCCATGTCCGAGCACTTCCCCRATCCCGACAGCCGGGTGACGCTGAACCCTTCGGCCAAGGATCCGCTGGGCATGCCGCGCGTCCATCTGGAATGGCGCTACGACAAGGCTGACTGGGACAGCCTGGAGCGCTCGGCCGCCGGCTTCGGCGACGCCTTGGGCGCCGCGGGCCAAGGCCGGGTCTGCTGGCCGATCAAGCGCGGGCGCCTGCTGGAAATCTCCAGCGCCTCGCGCCACCACATGGGCACGACGCGGATAAGCGCCGACCCGAGCCAAGGCGTGGTCGATCCGGACCTGAAGGTCCACGACACCGCCAATCTGTATGTCGCCGGCAGCTCGGTGTTCCCGACCTCGGGCATCGCCAATCCGACCCTGACCATCCTGGCCCTGGTCATGCGACTGGCCGACCACTTGAAGCTGGACATGGGAGCGCGCCGATGAGCCCCGCCGCCTCTTCTGCCTGGGCCCGCCGCGACCTGCTGGCCGCCCTGTTCGCCGCCACCGCCCTGCCCGGCCTGGCCCATGCCCAAGCGCTGCTGTTCGGCGACCTCGACCACGCCGCCGCCGCGCGGATCGGCAAGGCCTGGCTGGCCGGGCGGCCGGAGATCGGACGGGCCGCTCTGGCCAAGCGATTGTTCCCGAACGGTCGCGGCCCCGACGCCCTGCCCGCCCTGCGTCGGCGGGTGGCGGAGAATTTCCGGCGGGGCGCGGTGTTCGTGCACCGCGGCTGGCGGCTGTCGGAGACGGAGGGGGCATTGTTCGGGTTGCTGGCGCTGGAGGGCTAGCGCCATCTTCCACCCACCTTTCAACCGTCATTCCAGGCCTTGTGCCCGGAACCCCTCTCTCCGCCGCAAGTGCAGGGGTGTGGCGCGCCAGCGCGCCAAAGCGCTTCGCCGTCAGCTGAACGAGGGGTTCCGGGCACAAGGCCCGGGATGACGGCGGCTATTAGATGCGGCGCTAGGCGTTCGCCTTCGGCAACCTCAGCAGCATCCAAGCCAGCCCCACCCCGACCACGCCGATCACCGACGTCCCGTAGGCCGCGCCCGCCAGGAACCCGCTCCAAGCCAGCTCCAGATGCGCGAAATACCGCGCCAGCAGCAGCGACACGCTCCCGATATAGCCGCAGGAATCGGCGACGTAGATCAGGAACCCGGCCGTTCCCACCTGCCCCGTCGCGGCGATCAACCGGTCGAACAGCATGCCGTTGAACGGGGTGTAGGCCATGTAGATGCCCGCCCCGATGGCGATCATCCAGGCCACGGGTCCCAGCAGGCCCACCTGCCGCCCCAGAGTCGCCACGCCCACCACGGCGAAGCCCAGGGCCACGAAGGCGAAGTTGAAGCCCACCGCCCGGCGATTGTCGCGCACCAGGCTCAGCACGCCTAAGCCCACCAGCACGATCGCCGCCACCGRGATCTCCGACAGCGAGAAGATCCCCGCGGCGTTCTTGAAGCCCAGCTCGGCCCAGATCTCGGCGGCGAAGTTGTCGCGGAAGTCCCGCAGCGCGGTCAGCAGCACATAGACCACCACCAGCAGCACCAGGGCCGGCGCGTGGGCGGCGAACATGGCGGCGCGGGCCTTGGCGTCCATCGGCGCGCGACGCACGCGGGCGGCTTCGTCGGCCGGCGACGGCGGTGGCAACTGGGTCAGGGCCGCCACGGCCAGCAGCAGCAGCGGGGTGAACAACAGCCCCGTGAGCGCCGGCATCCAGCGCTCGTCGACGCCCTGCAGCAGCAGGCTCTTGCCCACCGACTTCACCACGCCCGAGGCGAGGATGAAGCTGGCGCACAGCATGGCCCCCAGCACCTCCGACAGCCGCCGCCCCTCGACGAAGCCGAACACCAGGCCCCAGATCATGCCCAGGCACAGGC
>NZ_JBFTZS010000416.1:0-4118 GCF_056406675.1 Caulobacter sp. P1_B12_2
CTCACCCTCCCACCGCTGCGCGGCGGGCCCCTCCCTCTCCCCTCCGGGAGAGGGTTTTGGTAGGCCGAGCCCTAAGAATTCAGCCGCGCCAGCTTCTCCGGGTTCCGCATCGTGTAGACCGCCGCGATGCGGCCATCCACGATCTCCAGGCCCATGGTCTGGAACACCACGCCCTCGTGGCTGAGCACGATGCCGGGCGCGCCGTTGATCCGCGCCAGGCGGGCGGTCGTATCGTCCGGGGTGGGGAACTTCCTCTTGAGGCCCAGCACCAGGCGGACGGCCTTCTCGAGGCCGAACACCGGGTTCAGCGTCGCCTTGGCGATGCCGCCGCCGTCCGAGTGCATGACCACGTCCGCCGCCAGGATGCCGCGCAGCACCGTCTCGTCGCCGCTCATCGCCGCGGCCAGGAAGGCGCCGGTCAGGCGCTGCTCCTCCTCGACGCTGGGGTGGTAGCGCGGTTTGCCGGCCTTGACGTGCTCGCGGGCCCGGGCGGCCAGCTGGCGGCAGGCGGCCTCGGTCCGACCCAGGGTCTTGGCGACATCGGCGAACGAGGCGTCGAACACGTCGTGCAGCAGGAAGGCGGCGCGCTCCAGCGGGGTCAGCCGCTCCAGGGCCAGCAGGAAGGCCACCGACAGGTCCTCGCCCAGGGCGCTGTGGTCGTCGTCGACCACCGGCTCGGGCAGCCACTCGCCGACATAGACCTCGCGCCGGGCGCGGGCCGACTTCAGCCGGTCCAGGCAGAGGCGGGTGACCACCTTGTTCAGGAAACCGGCCGGGTTGGTCACCTCGTCGGCCTCTACCCCGCGCCAGCGGATCCAGGCGTCCTGCACCACGTCCTCGGCGTCGGCGCGCGAGCCGAGCATRCGGTAGGCCAGGCCGGTCATCGCCCCGCGCCGGTCCTCGAAGATGTTGTCCTGCTGGCTCATGCCCGCTCTTTCTGGCGCCGAATGCACGAGCGCACCACCAGCAGGCTGATGATCGCGGGCAGGAACACGCCGGGGAAGTCGCGCAGCAGCAGGGGCCACGGCAGGGCCGTGCCGCAGAACGGGGTGATCAGGTGGATCAGGCTGTGCAGGCACAGGAAGGTCGCCGAGGCGACCGCCACGCCCAGGCCGCGCACCGGGTCCTTCAGCGCCCAGCCCATGGCCAGGGCGCAGGCCAGATAGGCCGCCCCGATGTCGCGCACGAAATGCTCGTTCAGCGGCCCGGTCTCCAGCACCCCCGGCACGCGCGGATACCACCAAGCCGGAGCCAGCATCATCACCGCGCCGTTGATCGCCAGGATCGCCGGCAAAAGCCATTTGGCCCATCGCATCTTCGTGGTCTCCTTGGTTTCCAGGCAAGACGAGACAAGCCGCCGGTATGTGACATGGCCGCGGAACAATCGCCGGCCGTTGCTCCCCAACGGAAATCCCGTCAGCTTGAGCGCCCTGGGATGGCGGACGACCGGATTGGCTGCATGCGAACGCGATGGAAATTGATCGTCCTGGCGATCGTGGCGATCGTCGTGTGTCTGCTCCTCGTTCCAGCGATCGCGACGCTGGAAGTGACGCTCATCGCGCCAGTGGAGGTGAAGGTCGACCTTCCGGTGACCGTGGTCCGGTCCGAGGACCTCGCCGGTCAGACCGGCACATGGATCGGCAAGGCCGTCCTCACCGCCTTCGCCCTGACGGTGCTCGGCGTGCTGGCCTGGGTGGCTCGGCACATCCTTCGCCGCGACCGCGAACCGGACGCCTGACCCGCGACAAATCCCCTCGCCTTGCTTTCGGCGGCCTACGCGACTAGGTATCGCGCCCACTTTCCCGATCTTTCTATCCGCCCGCACGCATATCCCCCGCCGTCGCCCACCCTTTCAACAAGGACGGAGACGCTGCGCAGGGGGAACTATGAGGAACACCTGCCTTGGCCACCACTTCCGCCCTTCTGAACGTGATGATCGACGCCGCGCGCAAAGCGGCCCGCGGCCTGGCCCGTGACTTCGGCGAAGTCACCGAGCTGCAGGTGTCCAAAAAGGGCCCCGCCGACTTCGTCACCGCCGCCGACCAGAAGGCCGAGCAGGTGATCTTCGAGATCCTCGACAAGGCCCGCCCCGGCTACAGCTTCCACGGCGAGGAGCGCGGCATGATCGAGGGCACCGACAAGACCCACACCTGGATCGTCGACCCGCTGGACGGCACCACCAACTTCCTGCACGGCATCCCGCACTTCGCGGTCAACATCGCCTTGGCCCGCGAGGGCGAAGTGGTGGCCGGCGTCACCTACAACCCCATCACCCACGACCTGTTCTGGGCCGAAAAGGGCAAGGGCGCCTATCTGGGCGCCGAGAAGCGCCTGCGCGTCGCGGCTCGCCGTCACCTGGACGAGAGCATCCTGGCCACCGGCGTGCCGTTCCTGGGCAAGCCCGGCCACGCCACCTTCCTGAAGGAGCTGCACCAGATCAGCCAGAAGGTGGCCGGCGTGCGCCGCTTCGGCGCGGCCGCCCTGGACCTGGCCTGGGTCGCGGCCGGCCGGTTCGACGGCTATTG
Source organism: Caulobacter sp. P1_B12_2 (assembly GCF_056406675.1). Classification (NCBI taxonomy): domain Bacteria; kingdom Pseudomonadati; phylum Pseudomonadota; class Alphaproteobacteria; order Caulobacterales; family Caulobacteraceae; genus Caulobacter; species Caulobacter sp. P1_B12_2. Next base: position 2,526 of record NZ_JBFTZS010000416.1, read on the forward strand.
GGAACGCAATCTGAAGCCCTGGGACGTGGCGGCCGGCGTGCTGCTGGTCACCGAGAGCGGCGGCAAGGTCAGCACGATCGAGGAGCACGGCAACCCGGTCGACGGCGTCTCGATCCTGGCCACCAATCAGGAACTGCACGCGCTGGTGCTGGAACGGCTGCAGGCGGCCTCGGCCTAAGTGGCCAACACCTCCACCCGCCTTCCCCAACGGTTGTCATCCCGGACAAGGCCCATCGGGCCGCCGATCCGGGACCGCCGGAAGCGCTGAGCTCAGGCGTCGGTCCCGGATCTTCGCGCTGCGCGCTCGTCCGGGATGACAGCCGTTTTTGGGTCAAAGGCGAGAGCGCCGACATCTCGCCGGCGAAGCCAGGGGAGAAGGGTGAACACACAAAAACGCCCCGGGTTCGCACCCGGGGCGTCTTGGTTTCTAGATCCGTCGCCTTAGCGGCAGACGGTCCGCTCGTAGACCGAGCCGCTGTAACGGTCGTATTCGCGGGTGGTCCAGCAGTCGCTGCCACGACGGTCATAACCGTAGGGGCGGGCGTAGCCATAACCGCCGTAGCGCGGCGGGGGCGGCGGCGGGGCGTAGCCGTAACCATAGCCGCTGTTGTAGCGCGGGGCGTGGTTGTTGTTGCCGGCGATCGCCGCGCCCAGGGCCAAGCCGACGATGCCGCCAGCGATGGCGACGCCCACGTCGTTGCCGTTATGGCCATGGCCGTGGCCGCCGTAGTAGCCGCCACCACCGCCGCCGTGGCGGTAGCCTTGGGCCGAGGCGGCGGTCGCGCCGGCCACCATGGCCAGGGCGGCGAGGCCGGCGGTCGCGCGGCCGATGATGGTCTTCAGTTTGCGGTTCATGACACGATGTCCTCTCTGGAGAGGCGTCCCGACAGGTCCGTCTCCATCTTCACATCATCCTCGCGCCCAGCGGCTGAACGCAGGCTGAACGGAGCCGTCAGCTTCGGCGCCGGCCTCCTGAGTCAAATCGTTGAAAGAAGGCCGATTTATTCACCTTTCCGCGCGAGGGTGACGGCTAAGACGGCGCCCAGAACGGGCGACGACGAGCTTGAAGGCGACCAGGCGATGTCCAGGAACGTGGCTTACGCGGCCGGCGAGGATCTGCAGATCCTGTCGTTCGAAGTCGGAACCCAGACCTATTGCGTGCCGGTGGGCGCGGTCCGCGAGATCCGCGGCGTCACCCCGGCCACCCCGCTTCCCGACGCCCCGCCCTATGTGCGCGGCGTGATCAATCTGCGCGGCCAGGTGATGCCGGTCATCGACCTGTCCGAACGCCTGGGCAAGGGCGTCGCCCCCGACAGCGCCCGCCAGGTGATCATCGTGGTCGAGCACCACGACGACGTCRCCGGCCTGCTGGTCGACGCGGTCTGCGACAGCTTCATCGTCTCGGCCGACAGCATCAGCCCGCCCCCGCCCCTGGGCGAGGACATCACCTCGACCCTGGTCTCGGCGGTGATCACCACCGACGCGGCGATGATCGTGCTGCTGGCGGTGGACGCCATCCTGCCAGAACGCAAGGTCGCGCTGGCGGCTTGATTCTCCTCCCCCGTTTACGGGGGAGGTGGCGGCGAAGCCGAC
>NZ_JBFTZS010000417.1:0-5260 GCF_056406675.1 Caulobacter sp. P1_B12_2
GCCCATGCTGGAGGATTGGGTCCGAAGCCGGCTGGACGAGCCCATGCTGGAGGATTGGGTCCGAAGCCGGCTGGACGAGCTCTCCGGTCGGCTCGGCGACGCCGACTGGCTGGACGGCGCCTTCAGCGCCGGCGACCTGCTGATGGTGACGGTGCTGCGCAGGCTGGGCGGATCGGGCCTCCTGGAGGGCTATCCGAACCTCGTCGCCTATGTCGCTCGCGCCGAGGCGCGGCCCGGCTACAAGCGCGCCTTCGCCGACCAGCTGGCGGTCTTCACCGCCGCATCGGCCGGCTGATCCAAGGTCCCGCGGGACCGCGGCAATCCGCCCCAACCCGTCGCGCGACAGCGCTTTATTAAGGGTGTTCAGGCAGAGGGTAGCGGTCCCGGCATTCCTGGGGACGGGTGTGGAGCGCGTCGGGGTCTTGCAGCCAAGCCAGTACATCAATCTCGACAAGGCTCGGGCGCTGATTGTCGACGACAATCCGCAGTCGCTCGACATCCTGATCGGCGTGCTGACCAGCTTTGGCCTGCGCAACTTCGTGCGCAAGGCCACGGGGACCGAAGCCCAGGAAGAGCTGAAGTACCATGCCTTCGACCTGGTGCTGGCCAACGGCAACCTGCCCGAGATGGAYGGCTACGACCTGACCCGCTGGCTGCGCCGCGAGGCCGACGAGGCCAATCGCATGACGCCGGTGATCATCGTCACCTCGCACACCCGCCGCAGCCAGGTCGAGAAGGCCCGGGACTGCGGCGCCAATTTCATCGTCACCAAACCGATTTCGCCGACCATCATGCTCGAGCGCATCCTGTGGGTCGCCCGGGGCGACCGGATGTTCATCGAGTGCGACACCTATGCCGGTCCGGACCGTCGCTGGCGCAACCAAGGTCCGCCGGTGGAGTTTCCTGACGGCCGGCGCCGCGACGATCAGTCAATTGAACTGGGCGAGGCCGGCGGCCATAACATGTCCCAGGATGAGCTTGACGCCTTGATCAAACCTATGAAGTCGATCGCATGACCCAGGTCAAAAAGAGCCGCATGAAGCCCCGCCTGGGCCAACTGATGACCCAGAAGGGCGGCATGTACGTGGCCGAGGCCCTCAAGCGCGCCGACGCCACGATGGAGACCCTGCGCGAGCCGTCGCTGGTCGGGATCGACGATTACATCACAGCGCTCGACGCGCTGCTGACCTCGGGTCTCGACGAGGCGGTCCTGATGGAGAGCCTGTACGCCCGGGCCGGCGACATCGTCAGCCTCAGCGGCGCCGAGCACAACGAGGCTGTCCAGATCGCCGCCCGGTCGCTGTGCGACCTGCTCGACGAGGCGTCGGGCCTGTCCCCCTCGGTCCTGGCCGGGATCAAGGTCTACATCGCCTCGATCAGACTGCTGCACCGGGCGCCGGATAATCCCACGCGATCATCGTCCTGGCGGCGTTCGGCCTGATCGGCGCCGACGCGGCCGCGCCCAGCCCGGACTTTCCCGACGGCTATCGCGACTGGCGGCACGTCTCGACCGGCCTGATCGGCCCGGCCTCTCCCGCCCATGCGGTCAATGGCGGCTTCCACCACATCTACGCCAATCCGGCGGCGCTGAAGGGCTATCAGGACGGCCGGTTTCCCGACGGCGCGGTGCTGGTCTACGACCTGATCGAGGCGGTCGACCGGGGCGGCGGCGTCACCGGCCAGGGCGCGCGGCGGCATGTCGATGTGATGGTCAAGGACAGCCGGCGGTTCGCCCAGACCGACGGCTGGGGCTACGCCGAGTTCGCGCCCGGCGAGACGACGCCGAAGCCCGGCGTCGCGGCCAGCCAGCAGACCACCTGCCACGCCTGCCACCAGCGGGCGGCGGCGCGGGGGTTCGTGTTCAGCAGCCTGCGGGATTGAAGCGGCGAGGTCGAAACCGATTGCAGCGCCTTCACTTTTGTCATCCCGGGCGGAGCGAAGCGTAGACCCGGGACCGCCGGAAACGCGGCGTTCACGCGTCGGTCCCGGATCGGCGCGCTGCGCGCTTGTCCGGGATGACAGCCTTGGTTGACGTCGCGTGTCACGAAGAGATGCGCGCTTCAGTCGATCCCTACCGCTTGCCCCGCAGCCACGGCGCCAGGCGGTCCTGCAACGGCTGGTCGACATAGGTATGGAACAGCCAGGCCGCGCCCATGGCGATCGGGAACGAGGCCAGCCACATCAGCCATTGCCAGCCGATGCCGATCGGCACGGTCTCGATCAGCTTGTGGACCGCGCTCCAATAGATCACCCCGACCAGGATGTGGGTGATGAACAGAGCGAACGACAGCTTGGCGCCCTCCTCGATCCAGGCCCTGGGGTGGCGCACCGGCAGCCGTCCCGCGCCCAGCACGATGGCGGCGATGGCGGCCAGGCAGGGGATGTCGAAGATCAGCTCGTCAGGCAGCGCGTAACGGTCCAGCGGCTGCATGGCCGCCAGCACGACGCAGCCGCCGATCAGCAGCAGCTTGGCGGCCTTCTCCGAGGGCCAGTTCATCTCGACCGCCCGCGCCAGGCAGACGCCCAGGATGAACAGCGGCAGGGCCCGCACGACGCCGAAGCGGAACTGCAGGTCCGACAGGGCGTGGTCGAACACCCCCCGCGCCAGCACCTCGCAGGCCGCGAAGGCCAGGGCGCCGATCAGCGGCAGGATCCAGGGATGGCGCACCTTGTCGGCCGCCCGCCACAGCCAGGGGAACAGCGCGTAGCAGACCACCAGGGCCGACAACGACCAGCTGGGCAGGTTCCARCCGTCGCTGTTGAAGCCCCAGGCGTGGACCAGCAGGGCCTGGACCGGCAGCTGGTCCCAGGCGAAGCGCGAGGGCTTGTGGGCGTCGGTGCCCAGGGTGTTCAGCACCAGGACCAGCACGGCCATCAGGGCCAGCACGATCAGGTGCCCCGGCCAGACCCGCCCGACCCGGCGCACCCAGAAGCGGCCGTGGCTGATCCGCCAGGTCAGGGTCGAGGCGCCGTAGGCTCGGCCCAGAACATAGCCCGACAGCATCAAGAAGAAGTCGGTCGCCAGGAACCCGCGCGAGAACACCTGGCCGAAGCGCTCGATGCGCATCGGACCCTCGGCCCCGTAGTGATAGATGACGATCAGCAGCGAGGCGAGCAGCCGCAGCAGGTCCAGCGCGCCGCCGCGCGTGGCGATCCGCGCCGGGCGCTCGGCGGCCGGGGCGGCCTCGACGGGCGGTGGCGATAAGGGGGGGAGAGCGGAAGCGTTCACGACCCTCCCGCCTTAACAAAGCMCGGCCCCGTGGGAAAGCACGCGACGCGCGCATTGGCGCGACGTCGCGTCGCGGCGGCTTTTAGCGGCGCCGCCGCCACAGCGGCGGGATTCGATCTAGGGTGTGCCCGCGCAGTCGATGGGCCAGTCGCACTGCCCCCAGTTGACGATGAAGCTGACGCTTCGCATCAACCTTAGCCGGGGCGTGAACGCCAGCGCGGCCTGGGCGGTCGCCGGCTCGGCGTCGGACCGGCAGGCGGACAGGCCGCCATCGGCGTCCAGGACGCAGTCCAGCAGGACGCCCGCCTCCGGCAGTTGCAGCCCCTCTTCCGGCCTTGGCGGTTCGCGCCACTCGACGTGGGAGAAGGTCAGCACCTCCGGGAGGGCGGCGAAGAGAGGATTGGGACGACTGGAGAACGCCCGTCGCCGCAGGTAGAAGGTGAAGCGTTGCGGCACGGGTTCGATATCGGTCCGGTAGTCCGCCTCGGCCAAGGCCACGGCAGCGGCCGCGAAGCCCTGGCCCGCCGGTCCCTCTGCCGTGGCGACGCAGTCCGACACCAGACCCTTGCCGCTGGCCGGCGGCGTGCACTGCAGTTCGGCCATGCCCACCGCTTCCGCGCCCTTCGGATGGGCGGCTTCCACCACCGCCGGCGATGAGGGCCTGGCCTGGTCGCCCGTCGCGCGATCGCCGGAGAAGGTGATCTTGTAATAGGTCGGCTTGCCCACGATCGCCGCCAGCGCTTCGCCCTCGAGGGCGACCCGGAGTTGCGGAGCGGCTGCAAGGGCCGTGCGGCCAAAGCGAAAGCCCTGGGGCGCTTCGCCCACCAGCTGGCAATCGCCCAAGGTGGCGTCGGCGCGGGCGATGCAACGCAACCGACCCCACCCCCGGATCCCCAGGGTCAGCGCCTGTATGGGGTGCTCCAGCGGGCGACCGACCAGCTTGACCGGCGTATCGAGCCGCATCGGGGGCTGCATTTCCCGCGCGAGCGCCGGGCCGGCCAACAGGCTGGCGGCCGACGCCAGCGCTAGGATGTCCGACAGATCTTTTCCGCGCACGAAGCCCCCTGACCGACCCGACATCAGCATGGGCGAGATCCGCCCCAGCCGCAACCTGACCGCGACTGGACTTGCATCGCCGGAGCGAAATCTTATCTGTAACTCTAACAGTATCTAATCGGACACCCGCCCCATGACCGCCCGCCTGCCCGTCCTGTTCCTCGGCCACGGCTCGCCGATGAACGCCATCGACGACAACGCCTGGAGCCGCGCCTGGGCGGCGTTGGGTGCCGAGCTGCCGCGCCCCAAGGCGGTGCTGATGATCAGCGCCCACTGGGAAACGCGCGGGGCCAGCGCGGTGAGCGCGTCGGAACGCCCCGAGACCATCCACGACTTCGGCGGTTTCCCCCAGGCGCTGTTCGACGTGCGCTACGACGCGCCCGGCGATCCCGCCCTGGCCCGGCGGGTAGCGGAACTGCTGTCGCCCGACCCCGTGGTCCAGCACCCGACCCGGGGCCTGGACCACGGCGCCTGGGGCGTGCTRCGGCCGATGTATCCGGACGCCGACGTGCCGGTGGTGCAGCTGAGCCTGGATCGCGGCCGCCCCGACCGCTGGCACTACGAGGCCGGCAAGCGCCTGGCCGCCCTGCGCGACGAGGGCGTGCTGATCGTCGGCAGCGGCGACATCGTCCACAATCTGCGGGCCGTGAACTTCCGCACCGGCGAGATGCCCGATTGGGCGCCGCGCTTCAACGAGACGGCCAAGGCCCTGATCGCGGCCGGCGACCACGACCCGCTGATCGACTGGCGCACCTTGGGTCCCGACGCCGACGCCGCGATCAACAGCGCCGAGCACTACCTGCCCCTGCTCTACGTGCTGGGCGCGCAAACGCCGGGCGAGCCGGTGTCGTTCTTCACCGACGACGTCTTCGCGGCGATCTCGATGACCAGCGTGCGGGTGGGGTAGAGGCTTCCCACCCTATCCCCGATCTCTCAAATCTAGCCGTCATTCCCGCCCTTGTGGCGGGAACCCCT